>JAHHMJ010000389.1 GCA_018678395.1 Gemmatimonadota bacterium
GCCCAGCGGCGATCGTAGAGGCGTACCGCCCGGTCCGGATACCATCCCCCATGGCGAATCGGGCGTCCGAGGTAATGCGTGAGTCGCGGGACCGAATAGCCGTCGACCGTCGGCCGGCCGGCGGTGAACAGCGCCCGGATCTCGTGGGCCAGCTCGGGGGTGACCTGCTCGTCGGCATCCAGGCTCAGGACCCAGTCGTGGCGACACAGCGCCGTCGCGGCGTTCTTCTGATCGCGAAATCCCGTCCATGCGCGGGTCGCGATCCGGGCGCCCGCGGCCCGCGCGATATCGAGGGTGCCATCGGTCGACCCCGAGTCGAGCACCACGACCTCGTCGCAGAAGTCGAGGGAGGCGAGCGCGGCTTCGATGGTCCGAGCGGCGTCGAGGGTGATGACGGCGGCCGAGATCGACAGCTTCGTGGGATCGGCCACCGGGGAGGGCGCAGAGGATCGGGAAATGGAGCCACTCATCGAGGATTCACCGCCTCGCCGGGGGTGGAGTGGTCGGCGGATGGGACGGGTCACAATGGCCGGCCCGCGGGGCCGTGTAAAGCGCGCGCGGCCATCGAGTCGACGGGCGGGCATCGCCCGCCTCGGCGCGTTGACATCGGCCGGGCCGGCGAGGCATGTTCCGGCGCCCCGCGGCGCTCGTCCGCGGCCCCCGCCACCCTCGCTCCGGCTGCCATGGCGTTCACCAACCGCCTCCCCCTCATGGACGAAGCGGCCGTGCGCCGCGCCCTCGCACGCATGGCCCGGGAGATCGTCGAACGGAACGCGGGCCGCGAAGGCCTGGTGCTGATGGGGATTCGCCGGCGTGGAGACGTTCTCGGCGGGCTCCTGGCCGAGGAGATCGCCGGGGCCGAGGGGAGCCCGCCGTCGGTAGGGGCCCTCGACATCACCCTGTACCGGGACGACCTGGCGGAGGTCGGGCCCCGGCCCGTCATCGGCGAGACCACGTTGCCGCCCGCGGGGATCGATGGGCGGACCGTCGTGATCATCGACGACGTGCTCTTCACCGGGCGTACGGTGCGGGCCGCCCTGAACGAACTGATGGACTGGGGCCGCCCGGCCCGGGTCCTCCTGTGCGTGCTCGCCGAGCGGGACGGCCGAGAGCTTCCCATTCAGGCCGATATCGTGGGACGCCGGGTGGACGTACCGCCCGATCGGCGAGTCGAGGTGCTGGTGCCCGAACTCGACGGGCGCCTGGCGGTCGAGCTGGTTGCGACGGAGGAGGTCGTATGATCCCCTCCGTGCATGCGCCCCTCGGCAAGGACCTCATCGGCCTCGAAGGCCTGTCGGCCGATCAGATCCGCACCATTCTCGACACCGCAGAGCCGTTCAAGGAGATCAGTGAGCGGCGCATCAAGAAGGTGCCGGTGCTTCGGGGGAAGACGATCGTCAATCTCTTCTTCGAGCCGTCCACCCGGACCCGGGTCTCGTTCGAGTTCGCGGAGAAGCGCCTCAGTGCGGACACGGTGAACATCTCGTCGTCCGGCTCCAGCGTGGTGAAGGGCGAGACGCTCGTCGACACCGCCCGGAACCTCGAGGCGATGAAGATCGACATGGTCGTGATGCGGCACGGAGCGTCCGGGGCGGCGCGCTTCCTCGCGGAGCGCATCCCCTCCAACGTCGTGAATGCGGGAGACGGCCGGCACGAGCATCCGACGCAGGGGCTGCTCGATCTCCTCACGATCCGAGACCACCGCGGGAAGATCGAGGGACTGCGAGTCTGCATTGTGGGAGACGTGCTCCACTCGCGTGTGGCGCGCTCCAACATCTTCGGTCTGCTGGCTCTCGGGGCGGAGGTGGCCGTCTGCGGGCCGCGCACCCTCCTGCCCGTGGGAATCGAACAGATGGGTGTGACCGTCTTCGATCGGGTCGAGGCGGCGCTGGAGTGGGCCGACGTCCTCAACGTGCTGCGACTCCAGCTGGAGCGGATGGAGGGCGGATTCGTCCCGTCGCTGCGCGAGTACAACCGCATCTACGGTGTGTCGCGGGCGCGGCTCGAAGCGGCGCCCCGCGAGGTTCTCGTGCTGCATCCCGGCCCGATGAACCGCGGTGTCGAGATCGACTCCGACGTGGCGGACGGCCCGCAGTCGGTGATCCTGAACCAGGTGACCAATGGGGTCGCCGTGCGCATGGCGGTGCTCTACCTCCTCGCGGGCGGGGCTCCGGACAAGGCCGAAGCGGCCAAGCAGGGAGGTGAAGCGTGAGCGACCGACCCATTCTTCTCAGAGGCGGGCGTGTGGTGGATCCGTCTCGGGACCTGGACGGTCTGGCCGACGTCCTCCTCGACGACGGTCGTGTCGTCGCCGTCGAGGCGGGCCTGACGGGTCCGGACGACGCGCGGGTGGTCGATGCGTCCGGCCTGGTGGTGACGCCGGGGCTGATCGACGTGCACGTCCACCTCCGCGAGCCGGGTCAGGAGCACAAGGAGACGATCGCGACCGGCGCGCGCGCCGCGGCAGCGGGGGGCTTCACCTCGGTGGTGGCGATGCCCAACACCGACCCGGTGATCGACTCACCGGCTCTGGTCGGCTTCGTGGCCGCCGAAGGGCGCAGGGCCGCTGCGGCCCGCGTCTATCCGACCGGGGCGATCTCGCTGGGGCTCAAGGGCGAACGCATGGCTCCGATGGGTGAGATGGTCGAGGCCGGAGCGGTGGCGATCACGGACGACGGGCACCCGGTCATGGACTCCGGGCTGATGCGCCTCGCCCTCGAATACGCCCGCGGCTTCGATGTGCCCGTGGCCGACCACCCCGAGGATCTGGGCCTGTCGAAGGGCGGCCACATGAACGAGGGGCTGGTATCGAGCCGCCTGGGCGTGCGCGGCAAGCCGAACGCGAGTGAGGACGTCCACATCGTCCGCGACCTTCTCGTGGCCGAGTTCACGGGGGGACACATCCACCTTCAGCACGTATCCACGGCATTCGGTGTGGAGTCGATTCGTCAGGCGAAGGCCCGGGGTGTCCACGTCACGGCCGAAGCCTCGCCGCACCATCTGCTCCTCACCGACGAGGCCGTGGAGGGCTACCGGACGGAGGCCAAGATGAACCCGCCGCTGCGGTCGGCCGTCGACCGCGATGCCGTGGTCGAGGGGCTGCGCGACGGAACGTTGGACGTCATCGCGACCGATCACGCCCCGCACCACTACGACGAGAAGGAGCGGGCTTTCGACGACGCGCCCAACGGGATCGTGGGCCTCGAGACCTCGGTGGGGCTCGTGCTGACCCACATACTGGGGAAGGGGGTCCTCGACTGGCCCACGCTCGTCGAGCGCATGAGCACCCAGCCGGCCCGGGCCTTCGGGCTGCCCGGCGGCACGCTGGCCCCCGGATCGCCGGGCGACGTGACGGTGATCGATCCGGCGCTGTCGTGGACCGTGGACCCGGCGGCCTTCGTGTCGCGAAGCCGGAACACGCCCTTCGGAGGGTGGGAGCTCACAGGGCGAGCCGTGGCGACGATCGTCGGTGGGCGCTTCGTCCACGACGCGCTCGCCGGCTGACGAAACCCCGGGCGGGCGGAACGAAGAAGGGCCCCGGGTTCGTGTCCCGGGGCCCTTCGTTCACATGCAGGGTGGAGCGCCGCCGCTCGTGGGCGCGCCCCTCATCGATGGGGGCGTCAGCCCTCCAGCGAATTCACGTGGCGCGCGAGCTGACTCTTCAGGCGCGCCGCCTTGTTCGGGTGCATCAACCGCTTGGTCGCCGCACGGTCGATGAGGGAGATCGCGCGTTCGAACGAAGCGCGTGCTTCGTCAGCCGTCTCGGCATGCCGCACCTTCTTCATCGCGGTCCGCAGGGTGGAGCGCTTCTTGCGATTGACGGCATTGGCCTTCTGGCCGAGGACCATCCGCTTCTTGGAACTCTTGATATTCGGCATGGTGTGACGTCGTCCGACGATCCCGATTCATTGAGCGGCCTCGAGATGTCTCGTGGGCGCGCGTGAGCCGAATATAATATCGGTTCAGCTCGTTCGGATCAACGCCCTCGCCGCGTGTGGTCTCCCACTCCACGATCGGGCGCGAGGCACCTGGCGCCCCCCCTGGATGGAGCCGGAACGGGGTGGCTTCCCGTAGGACGCGCGGGTAACTTTCGGGGCTATGATTCTCGCCCTCTTCATACCGATCCTGCTGGCCTCGATCGTCCTGCACGAGCTGGCGCACGCGTGGCAGGCACGCCGGGAGGGCGACCCCACGGCGGAGCGTCTGGGACGCATCACGCTCAATCCCTTCGCACACCTCGACTGGGTGGGATCGTTCTTCGTGCCGGCGCTGCTCTACAGCATGGGCGGACTCATCTTCGGGTGGGCCAAGCCGGTCCCGATCGACCCGAACAACTTCCGCTCCCACCCGTGGAGCGACATCCGGGTGTCGTTGGCGGGGATCGTGTCGAATCTCGGCCTCGCGCTCGTGCTCACGCTCGCGGCGGGCCCGCTGGTGGGATGGATCGGAGGGGGTTCGCCCGTGGCCCAGACCGTGGGCACGGCCCTCGCCTACGGGATCTTCCTCAACCTGATTCTCGCCTTCTTCAATCTGCTTCCGATCCCGCCGCTGGACGGCTCCCACGTCGTGGCGCACCTCCTGCCGCGGGAGTGGGCGGGTCGGTACCGTCGCTTCGGACGCTACGGCATTCTCGCCCTGATGGCGATCGTCTTCTTCCTGCCCGACGTGCTCGGCGTACTGCTCACGCCGGTGGACGTCGTGATGGGCTGGGTGGACTCCTGGGTTCGCCTGTGGCGCTGAGCCGTCCCACCGTCGGATCCGGCAGCCTCTTCATCCCGAAAGAGGGCTTCCTGCTGGTCGACCTCGAGCGCTTCCAGGGCCCCCTCGACCTGCTGCTGCACCTGATTCGCACGCAGGACATCGACATCTTCGACATCCCGATCTCGACCATCACCCGTCAGTTCCTCATCGCGGTGAAGGAGATCGATGTCGGGCAGCTCGACCACGCCGGCGAGTTCCTGGAGATGGCGGCGAGCCTCGTTCGGATCAAGGCGCAGATGCTGCTGCCGCGGCCCTCGGACGACGAAGATCAGGATCCCCGCGCCGAACTCGTCCGCCGACTGCTCGAGTACGAACAGATCCGCGAGATCTCCATGCGCCTGAAGGCGGCCGAGCTCGAGCGAGGTCGGCGCTTTTCCAAGGGATTCGTCCCGCCGCGCCCGCGACCGCGGCAACGCGACGTCCCGCTCGAGACCGCGTGGGAAGATGTCTTCGAGGCAGCCCTCGGGGTCGAGCTGCCGGAGGTCCACGACCGCGGGCACCGCGTCACGCTCCGGCCCGTGGCGATGGAAGACAAGGTCGAGCTGATCCTCTCGACCCTGCGCCATGGCACGCGGGTCGAGTTCAGTCGTCTCCTGCGCGGCATCGGGGGCGTCGAGGCGCGCCTGCACGGCGTCATGACTCTCCTGGCATCGCTGGAGCTGACTCGGCGCCGGTGGGTCTTCATGCGCCAGGTCGCGCCCTTCTCGGAGCTGTGGTTGTACCGTCGTGAGGAGGGGCAGGGCGACGAGGGTGGCGGGGCCGCGGACGGCGTCGAGGCCGTGTGGGGCGAAGAGGCCGCCGATGGCGCCGAAACGAGCGGAGAGAACGAACCGGGTGCCGAGCCGCCCCACGAGGAGACCGCGTGAACGTCGCACAGATCGTCGAGGCCGTGCTCTTCGCGAGTGACGCGCCGCTGAAGGCAGAGGAGATCGCCCGCGCCGACGAGTCGTTGGACGAGGACAGGGTCGAGGAGGCGCTCGATCTGCTCCGGCGGTTCTACGACGAATCCGAGCGGGCCTTCCAGGTGGTGGAGGTCGCCGAGGGCTTCCAACTGCTTACGCGCCCCGATTTCGCGACCTACCTGGAGCGCTTCGACACCGTACCTCGTCCGTCGCGCCTGTCGGGTCCCGCCCTCGAGACGCTGGCCATCGTGGCCTACCGGCAACCGATCGGTCGGATCGAGGTCGAGTACATTCGTGGCGTGAGTTCGTCGGGGGTCCTTCGCAGCCTTCAGGACCGGGGACTCATCGAGGTGGTGGGTCGAGGCGAGGGCCTCGGCCGCCCGCTTCTGTACGGCACGACGGCGCGTTTCCTCGAGCACTTCGGGTTCGCCTCGCTGGACGAGCTGCCCCGACCCGAGGAACTGCCGATCGTCCTGCGCGACCGTATCCCGCTCGGTGACGACGAAGACGAAGGCGAGGATCCCGGCCTCCAGCCGCAGCTCGATCTGGGCGGAGGGGAGGGGGGCGAGTGAGCGAGTCCATGCGCGTGCAGAAGCTGATTTCACGCGCCGGGGTCGCCTCGCGGAGGCAGGCCGAGGCCTTGATGCTCGAAGGGCGCGTCCGCGTCAACGGTGACGTGTGCACGGAGTTGGGGACGCGCGTCGACCCCGCGGTCGACCGAGTGGAAGTCGATGGGCGAGTCGTGCGCGTGGCACGCCCGCACTGGATCGCGTACCACAAGCCCCCCGGCGAGGTCACCACGCGCTCCGATCCCCAGGGCCGGCCGACCGTATTCGACCGGCTGCCCGACGAAGGGAGGGGACTGCGGTATGTGGGACGTCTCGACCTGCTCACGGGGGGTCTCCTCC
>JAHHMJ010000437.1 GCA_018678395.1 Gemmatimonadota bacterium
GCGCGCAGGGCGTCGAGATCGACGGCGCGGCGGGCGGCGGTCGATGCGAAGACGTGCGCGCCGATCCACACGTCTTCGGCCTGTGCGAGGGCCCGTTCCTCGGCGGCGGCGATGCCCCCGAGCCGCAGCAGCGCCGCGGCAGCCCCGGGCCGGATCTCGTCCAGGAGGGGCAGCACTTCGTTGCGGAGTCGGTTGCGTACGGTGATCGGTTGCGCGTTGGTCGGGTCGAGGCGCGGACGAAGGCCGGCGTGGGCCGCGTACTCTTCGAGGGTGGTGCGCCGCTCTCCGAGGAGCGGGCGGATGCGTCCGCCCTGTGACGGCCGGATGCCGGCCAGTCCGCGCAGCCCCGTGCCCCGCAGGACCCGGTGCAGAACGGTCTCGATCTGGTCGTCGTCGTGGTGCGCGGACAGAACTCCCGCTGCGCCCTCGGCCTGCGCGAGTGCGTCGAGGAACGACCAGCGCACGTCGCGAGCCTCGCTCTCGTTGCGGGGCACGACCGTCGCACATGCCCGTCGGAACGGGACTCCCCAGGCGCGCGCCACACCCTTCAGCCACCGCGCGTCCGCGGCGCTCCCGTCCCGCATCCGGTGGTCCATGTGCGCGACGATCAGTCGATCCGGGCGGTGCCCGATCGGAAATCGCAGCAGGTGAAGCAGGACCAGCGAGTCGATCCCCCCGGAGCAGGCGATCACCAGGGGCGTCTCCACCTCCACGCCCAGCCCCGCGAGGCGTGCCGCCACGCGCCCGGCGAGCCCGGCGACCGGGGTGGCGACGCGGGTCACGATGCCGACTCCGACCACCCCGGCGGAAGCGGGCGACCGCGCTCCTCGTGCAGGACCAGCGCGAGGCGATCGGGCCGGTCCGTCTGGATCGCATCCACACCGAGGGCGAGCAACCGGCGCATCTCCTCCGGCTCGTCGATCACCCACACGTGAACGGGGATGTTGCGGCGGTGGGCCTCGGCGATCAGCCGCGGGGTGACGACCGGGCGCCCCCTGTAGGCGAGCGGAACCTGGAGGGCGTCACAGTCCGGAGTGTACATCGAGCCCACCCACGGGACACGGTGGAGGACCCAGAAGGGACGGAGTTGGGATCGAGACGCACCCCGGGCGCCGCGGTAGCCGCGGGCACCCCGGCGATTGCGTTCGAACTCGGCGGCCACCAGCACTCGGTGCTCCGCGCCGTGCCGCCGAATCGCCTCGACGAGCGGACCCGCCACCTCGGCGCACTTGGCCTCGACGTTGAGGCGTGTCCGGGGGAACGACTCCAGAACCTCGGCGAACGTCGGGACACGAACCCCCCGTCCCGCGAATGAACCCCGACCCTCGGGATCCACGAAACGGGCACCGGCATCGAGATCCCGAAGCGCCTCCAGATCGAGCGCGGCCACCGGCCCGCTCCCGTCCGTGGTGCGATCGACGGTCTCATCGTGGATGACCACCACGGCACCGTCGGCCGTCAGGCGCACGTCCAGCTCGAGCATGTCGGCGCCCCAACGATCGACCGCATCGCCGAACGCCTCGAGGGTGTTCTCGGGCGCCAGCCGCGCACCGCCTCGATGCGCGGCGAACACCGGCGCACCCGCCAGATAGGGGTGACCCGGTCGCGCGCGCGGCAGAGAGAACACCGCGTCCCGTCCCTCAGTGGGGCCGGGGTGCCTCCAGCGCCTCGACCTTCGCGGCGTCGAGGCCGTGGTAGAGATAGAGCACGAGGTCGAGCAGCCGATCGGTAGTATCCCGCTCGGTACGCAACTGGTCGACATCGTCGTCGTCGTCGGGTGCCGACAAACCCTCCTCCAACTCGACGATTCGCCCCCCGAGGAACCTCAGGATGTCCTCGACGACCTGTGGCCGCGGCTCGGCCGGAGCCAGGGCGTCGGGATTGACCTCGGTCAGGAGAAGGCCTCGGACGAATGCGAGGAGGCCCGGGAAGGTCAGCTCCGACAGCGGCGCCCCGTCGGTGGCCTCTTCCTCGGTGAGGTTCTCCCACTCCAGCTCGTTCCAATACAGGTCCTGTGCATCTTCGAGCAGGTGGCGTCGCGCCTCCTCGGTGAGAGGCGAAGGCTCGGACACGGGATCCTCGAGCGGGCGGCCCAGGGCCCGGGTGAGGCGCTCGCGGCGGCCCTGGACGAGGGTGGCGACTCGGTCTCGCATCGGGAACTCTCAGGAGGGTGTTCTAAAGGCCGTGGAGAACATGGTGCGACGTCCCGCGCGAGGAAAGCCCTGGAACCGACCCCGGGCACGACCCATACTCCCCCGACCGTCCCACACTCAGCCTGGACCCCGCATGCACCGCCTCGAACGCCTGATCGCCTTCGTTCTCCTCGCCGTCCCATGCGTCGCCGAGGGCGCCTGGGCGGCCCCGCAGGATCGTCTCCTCGTCCCCGCCGCGGTCTTCG
>JAHHMJ010000072.1 GCA_018678395.1 Gemmatimonadota bacterium
GGTGGCGCGTGAGCGCGCGGTGTACGAGGCTCAGGTCGCCGAGGAGGGCAAGCCGGAGAACATCCGCGACCGGATCGTGGAGGGGAAGCTCAAGAAGTGGTTCAAGGACGTGGCGCTGATGGAACAGCCCTTCGTCAAGAACCCCGACCAGACGGTCGCGGAACTGGTGACGGCGGTGTCGGCGAAGACGGGTGAGAAGATCGCGGTGGCCCGCTTCGCCCGGTTCACGATCGGCGGCTGATCCGACCCCGGCGGCCGGAAACGGCACGCCGGGAGTCCACCCACACGGTAACGGAGTACACGATGTCCGAGGCTGCCGGCGCTGCCTACGAAAGAGTCCTGCTGAAGCTCTCCGGTGAAGCGTTGGCCGGAGATCGAGGGTTCGGGATCGAGCCGTCGGTGGTCGACCGCCTCACCGATGAGATCCGCGCGATCCACCACATGGGCGTGTCGCTGGGCGTGGTCATCGGCGGCGGCAACATCGTGCGGGGCGCCCTCGCTTCGCAGAAGGGCATGGATCGCGTGCAGGCCGACTACATGGGCATGCTCGCGACCATCATCAACGCTCTGGCCGTTCAGGATCTCCTCGAACGGAAGGGCGTCGAGGTCCGCGTCATGACCGCGATCCGGATGGAGGAGATCGCGGAGCCGTACATCCGGCGCCGCGCGATGCGGCACATGGAGAAGGGAAGGGTCGTCCTCTTCGCCGGTGGAACGGGCAATCCCTACTTCTCCACCGATACGGCCGCCGTGCTCCGCGCCATCGAGATGGAAGCCGAAGTCGTCATCAAGGCCACGAAGGTCCGGGGCGTGTTCACCTCCGATCCCACGAAGGACCCCGATGCGGAGTTCCTGCCGACGGTGTCGTTCCACGAGGTCATGACCCGGGAGTTGGCGGTCATGGACGCCGCGGCGGTATCGCTGTGCAAGGAGAACCGTCTGCCGATCATCGTTCTCAATCTGGAGAATCGCGGCGCGGTCACCTCGGCGATCCGGGGGGATCGGGTCGGTACGCTGGTGTCGTAGTCGGCGGCGGCGCCGCCTGTTAGTGTTTATCGTCGAGCAGTCCATCGTTCAGGCAGCGGAGGTTCGTAATGCCGTCGTTGAAGGAAGCCCGTTCCCGCATGTCCGACGCGGTCGACGCCTTGCGACGTGAGTTCGCGACCGTGCGTACCGGCAAGGCCACGCCGGCGCTCCTGGATACGGTGAAGGTCGAGGCCTACGGTGGGAAGATGCCTCTCAACCAGGTCGCCTCGGTCCACACCCCGGATGCGACCCTGCTGGTCGTCCAGCCCTTCGACAAGTCGCTGCTCGGCGAGATCGAGAAGGGTATCCAGGTGGCGGATCTCGGCCTCAATCCCGGGAACGACGGCAACGTGATCCGGGTCCCGATTCCGCCGCTCACCGAGGAGCGGCGCAAGGAGTTCGCCAAGCTCCTCCACAAGATGGCCGAAGAGGCGCGTGTGTCCGTGCGGCACGCCCGCAAGCTGGCACGGGACGGCATCCAGCAGCGGATCAAGGACCACGAGATCGGCGAAGACGATGGCCGCCGGGAACTCGAGCAGGTCGAGACCGTCACGCACGAATTCACGGATGAGATCGACGAACTCCTGCAACGGAAGGAGCAGGAAGTGATGGCCATCTAGGCCACGGCTCCACCGATGTCCTCCGACGCCCTCGAACGCCTGCGACTCTGCGGTGTCTTGCCGCGACACGTCGCCGTCATCATGGACGGCAACGGTCGGTGGGCGGTGCAACGGGGGCTGCCCCGGCACGCGGGCCACCGCCAGGGGATGAATGCAGTGCGCGAGGCGGTCGAGGGAGCGCGCCAGGCGGGTCTGAAGATCCTCACGCTGTTCGCGTTCTCGACCGAGAACTGGCATCGCCCCAGCAACGAAATCGGCGCTCTGATGGGGCTCCTCCGGCTGTACGCCGAGAAGGAGAAGCGCGAGCTCCGCCGGCAGGGAGTCGAGGTCCAGGTGCTGGGCGAGCTCCACCGGCTCGACCAGGGCACGCGCAACGCGGTGGACGCGATCGTCGAGGGCACCCGGGGCGGCGACAAGCTCCGCCTGAACCTCATGATCTCGTACAGCGGCCGCGAGGAGTTGCTGCGCGCCGTACGGATGATCGCGCGTGACGCCGCCGCCGGTCGTCTGGATCCCGAGAGCATCGACGAGACGGCCCTCGAGCAGCGTCTCTTCACCGCCGGGATGCCCGACCCCGACCTCCTGATCCGGACGTCCGGAGAGCTTCGGATCTCGAACTTCCTGCTGTGGCAGTTGGCCTACACCGAGATGCACGTGAGCCCGGTCCTCTGGCCGGACTTCACGCGCGAGCATCTCTTCGAGGCCGTCCTGGACTACCAGGGCCGGGAGCGTCGCTTCGGCCGGGTCACGGCCGGAGAGTGAGCAGCGCGGGTGAGCTGCCGCGTCGGCTCGCCGTCGCGGTGGTCGGAATTCCGGTGGTCCTCGGAGCCCTCCACGTCGGAGGTTGGGTCCTCGGTGTGCTCGTCGCTCTGGCGGCGGCGCTGGGCGCGCACGAGTTCTTCTCGCTGGCCCGCGCCCGCGGGGCGCATCCCTTCGTCGTCCCCGGGATGGTGGCCTCCAGCGCCGTGGTTCTCGCCGCGGTCGCACAGCCGCGAGTGGACGTCGTGGGCGCCTGGGCCGCCGTCGGCCTGGTCGTGCTCGCCCTGGTCCTGCTCGGGGCCTCGGTCTGGCGGCGCTGGCCCGAGGGCACGCCGCTCGACGATGTGGGTGCGACGGTCTTGGGGGTTCTCTATACCGGGGGCGCCCTCGCCTTCGTGCCGCTGCTGCGCGGTCTGCCCGAAGCGCTGGGCGGAAGTGCCGACGGCCTGATCGGCGCGTCGTTCGTCCTCCTTCCGCTCCTGACCACCTGGGCCGGCGATTCCGCCGCCTACTTCGTCGGGAGCGCGATCGGGCGGCGCAAGCTCGCGCCCCACGCCAGTCCCGGAAAGTCGATCGAGGGGGCGATCGCCGGGCTCGTCGGCTCGGTGGTGGCGGCCGTCGTGGTCCTCGCGTGGGCGGAAGGGGCGCTTCCCGGCGTCGCGCCTTCCGCGGCGGTCGCGGCCGGGCTGGGGGTGACGCTCGGAGTCGCCGCGCAGATCGGGGATCTCGCGGAATCCGTCCTCAAGCGGCAGGCGGGCGTGAAGGACTCCGGGAAGATCCTGCCCGGGCACGGCGGCGTACTCGACCGCCTCGACGCGCTGCTCTTCGCCTTCCCGCTCGCCTACCTGCTGCTCCGCCTCCCCGGAATCCTCGGATGATCCGCATCGCCCTGCTGGGGGCCACCGGCTCGATCGGTCGGTCGACCCTGGAGGTCGTGGCCCGACACCCCGACCGTTTCAGGGTCGTGGCCGTGTCGGCCCATCGATCGATCGACGCGCTCGCCGACATCGTCGCACGCGTCTCGCCCGAGATCGCCGTGCTCACGGACGAGGCGACGTGGTCGGGGCGCCGGGGGGGAGAGCGCGCGAACGGCACGACCTGGAAGGTCGGCGCCGAGGCCGCCACGGAGCTCGCCGCCCGCGACGACGTGGACGTCGTGGTGAATGCGCTCGTGGGGGCGGCCGGCCTGGAGCCGACGTTGGCGGCACTCGAGAGCGGGCGTCGTCTCGCTCTGGCGAACAAGGAGTCCCTGGTCGCCGGTGGACCTCTGGTGCGGCCCGCCCTGAAGCGTGGGGGGGGCACCCTGATCCCCGTGGACTCCGAGCACTCGGCCATCCTGCAGTGCATCCACGGTGCGCCGGATCGCAGCGTGCAGCGGGTGGTCCTGACGGCGTCCGGCGGTCCGTTTCGCGGGTGGACGCGCGACGAACTCACCGACGTCGGGCCCGAAGCGGCCCTCAAGCACCCCACGTGGGACATGGGCGCGAAGATCACGATCGATTCGGCGACCCTCGCCAACAAGGCGCTCGAGGTGATCGAGGCGCATGTGCTGTACGGGCTGGACTACGACCACATCGGCGCCGTGGTCCATCCGCAGTCGATCGTGCACTCGTTCGTCGAGTTCGTCGACGGCTCGGTCCTCGCGCAGGTCGGGGAGCCGACCATGGAGCTGCCGATACTGTACGCCCTGAGCCACCCGGAGCGCGTGCCCGATGCCACATTGCGCGGGTTCGATCCGGTGGCCTGCTCACCCCTGACCTTCGAAGAGATCGACCACGGCGCCTTTCCGCTGTTCGGGCTCGGGGTCGCCGCCGGGCGACGGGGGGGCGTGGCACCCTGCGCGTTCAATGCGGGGAACGAAATCGCCGTCGCGGCGTTTCTTGAACATCGGGTTTCGTTCCCGGGCATGGCCCGGGTCGTCGAGGCCGCGATGGAGGCCGTCGGGGACGCCGATCCCCGCACGGTCGCCGAGGTGCGGGAGGCGGATCGGGAGGCCAGAAGGGCGGCCCGTGCCGAACTGGAACGACTCGAGGAATCACCGGCATGACCATCATTGCGACCATCGTGCTGCTCGGAGTGCTGATCTTCGTGCACGAGCTGGGTCACTTCGCGGCCGCCAAGTCGGTCGGCGTGGAAGTGCAGCGCTTTTCGATCGGCCTCGGCCCCAAGGTCTGGGGCTTCACGCGCGGCGAGACCGAATACGTGCTGTCGGCCATTCCGCTCGGCGGCTACGTGAAGATGGGCGGGATGGACGACGAGGTGATGGAGCGGATCGAGGGCGGTCCGGCCGCCCCCACCCCGAAGGCTCCCGGCCCGCGCGACTTCGACGGAAAGCCCCTGTGGGCGCGCGCGTGGGTGATCTCGGCGGGCGTCATCATGAACATGTTGTTCGCATTCGCGACCTACGCCTTCGTGGCCGGCTACTGGGGCACCGCCCACTCCGAGTCGACCCAGGTCGGGACCGTGCGTGCCGAGATGCTGCCGCCGGGGACGGAGTCCCTGGCCCAGATTCCGTTGGGTGCCTGGATCGAGCGGGTCGGCGACGTCGAGCCCGCACACTGGGGCGAGGTGGCGCAGTCGCTGTTCCAGGCCGAGGGCACCACCACGCTGTCCGGCCGGGATCCTGCGTTCTCGGTCACGATCGACGCCCCCGTCGCCGAGGGCGAGCGGGCGCTTCTTGCGGCCGCGATGTCGTCGTGGCTCGAACCGGTGATCGGGGTCGTGATGCCCGGAGGACCCGCGGAGCGCGGGGGGCTGGAGGCGGGCGACCGGGTGGCGGCCGTGGACGGTCGCGGCGTCGAGACGTGGTGGGACTTCCAGGGTGAGATCTACGCGCGCGAGGGCGTCGAGACGACGCTCGAGATCGTCCGCGACGGTCGGGAGCTGACCCGGATCGTGACGCCGGAGCGGACCGTTCTCTCCGACCCCGTCGCCGGCGAGGATCGCAGGGTCGGCGCGATCGGGATCCGGCCGGCCGACGGCGAGATCGTCTACGAACCGCTTCCCCTCGGTGACGCGGTTCGTTACGGGTGGGACCAGACCATCCCGGTCACA
>JAHHMJ010000510.1 GCA_018678395.1 Gemmatimonadota bacterium
CGTTGGGGTTGAGCAGGCCCGCCGCCTGCGGCGCGGCCGCGACTTCGGGCGCCGCCTCCTGCTCGGCCGCGGGGGCGTCGGCGGACTCGGGTTCTCCACCGCCACAGGCGGCCAGGGACATCGCGACGACGAGGGCGAGCGGGATCCGGAAATGCGACATGGTGAGTTCCTAGACGGAAGAAGGCGAAGAATCCGGGCGACGACGTGCACCCGGGTGTCCGACACAGGCCAACAGGCCGAGCAGGCCCAACTGGACCATCGCGCCGGGAGCGAGCGTCGGGACCCCGCCGCGCAGCGCCGCGGAGGCGATCTCCATCGCGGGGCGATCGGGCGCGACCTCGCGCTCCAGGGCAGCGTTGGCGCGGTAGTGATAAAACGCCCCGGCCCCGCCACTGAGCAGGGCGAAGACCATCACGGTCCGGAAGATCCGGATCGCGGCGCGGGACGGCCGCACCAGGAGGGCCACGGCCCCGAGGAATCCGCCCGTCAGCAACAGCAGGGGCGGCCACTGCGTGGGCTCCTCCCAATGCTCGAGCAGGATCAGCTCGAGCCCCAGACCGGCGCATCCGAACGCGACCAGGGCGAGCAGCCCCGTGCGCAATGTGCGAAGTAGCGTCTCGGTGTCGGTAGCCACGAATCCGGACGGACTGTCAGAGTTCGTTGAGAACGATTCTCAATCGGCGCGGATGATACCCTCGCTGGGCGGGGTGGTCAACCTCGCGTGCGGTTGCCCGGCCCCGCGCGGCCCCCGACCTTGCAGCTTCACTTCCTTCCGGAGCGATGATGGCGACGGTCGACCAGACGATGATGAAAATCCAGCGGATCCTCACCGGGTCCCTGGGTCTCAAGATCATGCTCGACGGCGAGCGAATTCGGATCTCCTTCACGGACTCCAGCACGCAGCTCATTCTCACCGTTCGAGAGTGGGGACAGGACGCCGAGGGTGAGCCCCGGAGCCTCGTGCTGATCAGCGCCCCGATCCTGCTCGACGTGACGCCGACACCCGAGGTTTTCGAGTGGGTCGCCCGCCACGGGGGGGCGCGCTTCTTCGGCCACGTCGAGGTGATCGAAGCCACCGAGGGCAAGGTGCACCTGATCTTCTCGCACACCCTGCTCGGCGACTATCTGGACCAGCCCGAGCTCGAGTCGACCATGTGGGGCATCCTGCAGGTTGCCGACGAATGGGACGACGAGCTGCAGCCTCGCTTCGGCGGCCAGAAGTACCGGGACATCTGACCGACCATGCTGCGAGCCCACCTCGAAGACGCCGCCACCTCCGCCGCCAAGGCGTGGTCGCACGGGGCGGTCGAGCCTCGGCACGTCGCCTATGCGATCACCCGCCACTTCCACGACCGACCCGATTTCGCCGAGTTCGCCGAGCAGGCCAAGGCGGGTTTGAGCCCGCGAGGAGTGGCGACGGCGACGCCCCAGACCACCCCCGCAACCGACGAGGTCCTCCAGGCGATCGACTCCCCCGAAGAGGCGATGGCGAAGCTCGTGTGGATCCTCGGGGGAATCGAGGCGCAGAAGGCTCGGAGCGACCAGGACGGGCCCACCTCGGTGGCCGAGGCGACCGAGGCGGAGGGCGAGACGCAGCCCGCGCAGGACGCGGATACGGACGTCGCCGCGGAAAATGCGCCCGAGATCGAGACCGTCGCCGAGGTCCTCGCCGACCTGGACGCCATGATCGGGCTCGAATCGGTCAAAGAGCAGGTACGGCGCGTAATCGCCGTGGTGCAGGCGAACCAGGTGCGCGAGGACGCCGGACTGCCGACGGTCAATCCGGGACTGCATCTGGTCTTCACCGGTCCCCCGGGGACCGGCAAGACCACGGTGGCGCGCATCATGGCTCGCCTGTACGCGGCAATCGGGGCGCTGCCCGGGAGCGGGTTCACCGAGGTCGATCGCTCGGATCTGGTGGCGGGGTACGTCGGGCAGACCGCCATCAAGACCGCCGAGGTGATTCGGCGGACGCGGCCGGGCGTTCTGTTCGTGGACGAAGCGTATTCGTTGACCCCGGGGCACGCCTCGGATTTCGGGTCCGAGGCGATCGCGACCCTGGTGAAGGCGATGGAGGACCACCGCGACGACCTCGCCGTGATCGTGGCCGGCTATGGAGCCGAGATGCGCGACTTCGTGGCGTCCAACCCCGGACTGCGCAGCCGCCTCAAGAGCTTCATCGACTTCCCCGACTACGACCCCGGCGAACTGGGTGAGATCTTCGCGGGCTTCGTGGGCAACGCCGGTCTCGAGCTCGCGGAGGGCGCCGCCGAGCGGGTGTACGAGCTGTTCGAGCGGGGGCGGGGGCGTACCGATTTCGGCAATGCCCGATTCGCCCGTTCGCTCTTCGAGCAAGCCTACGCCCGCGTGGCGCTTCGAGCGGCCGAGGACGGGGTGGTCGAGCTGTCCGAACTCACGGAGATCACCCCCGAAGACCTCGAATGGGTCGAGCCGGACGTCGAGGCACCCAGGAAGCGGATCGGCTTCGAGCCACCCACCCCGCCGTGACCGGGTGGGTCCGGGCCGGGACGCCCGCCGAGTTCTTCGATCGGTGCCGCGACTTCCTCATGGCATCCGAGGCCGAACACAACCTGATTCTCGGCCTCGGTCCCGGGCTGATCTCGGGCGAGCACGCCTTCCGCGATCCCATCTACCTGGCCTGGTACGAGGTGGACGGTGCGGTCGTCGGCTACGCCTTCCGCACCCCGCCGTTCAAGGTCTCGGTCAGCGCGCTACCTGCGTCCGCCATCCCGGAGCTCGCCGATCACCTCGGTCGAATCTACGGCGCCATCCCCGCCGTACTCGGGCCCGAACGGTCCGCGCAGGCCCTCGCCGACGCCTGGACCGCCCGGCACGGGGGACGAACCGTCCCCGGAATGCGGCTGCGCATCCACGCACTGCACCAGGTCCGGGACGATCTCCCCGCGGCCTCCGGACGGATGCGCTCGGGCACCCCGGACGACCGGGAACTCACGGCTGCCTGGCTGGCTCGTTTCGCCTCGGAGACGGGCATTCCCGACACGGATCCGAAGGCGCAGGCGGGCACCATGATCGCCCAGGACCGCATCCGGCTGTGGGAAGACGACGGTCGGGTCGTATCGATGGCGGCGCGAGCCGGCATGACCTCGACGTCGGTGCGCGTCGGCTACGTCTACACCCCTCCCGACGAACGCGGGAAGGGCTACGCGACGGCTCTCGTGGCCGATCTCACACGCGAAGTGCTGGCGAGCGGGCGTCGGTCGGCCTTCCTCTACACGGACCTGGCCAACCCGACCTCGAACGCCATCTACGCCCGCATCGGCTACGTCCCGGTCTGCGACGTGGTCGACGTGGAGATCAGAACAGCTTCCTGATCCGCTCGAAGCCCTGCTTCACCTCGTCGGCGACGAGGTCGAACGCGGCGCCCACGTCGCTTCCGGCGTCACCGGCTTCGTCCTTCAAGCGATTCAGGCGGCCCCGCAGTCCCTGGATCTTCTCTTCGAGCTCCTGCCATTCCTCGCGGGCCTCGAGCTTGGCGAGTCCCAGCTTGACCTTCAGTTCGTCGCGCTCGGTCTCGAGGCGCTCCAGCAGGCTCTTCAGCTTGTCATTCTGGTCGGTCACGGTCGTTCCCTGGAAGTCGACGGAATGATGGTCCCATCACAACATAACGACCTCACGGATCGGCCGGGGGGGCCGGGATCCAGAGATCGAAAGGGGGGCCGGATCCGCCGACCAGCCGCCTGGAGACAGGGCGTCTGTCGGCCGGCCCCGAGCGGGGCTACCGTGCCCCCGTGCATCCTCTCGTCGCCGTCCATCTCGCGGTGCTGCTCTTCGGAGCGGCCGGCCTCTTCGGCAAGCTCGTCCTGCTCCCGCCCACCCTGCTGGTGCTCGGACGCGTGGTCTTCGCGGCAGGCGCCCTCGGCGTGTTTCTCCAGTGGAGGGAACGCACGGGACGCGCCGCCGAACCCGGGGGCACGGACCCGGCGCCCCCCGCGGCCCGGCGCTGGTCCCTCGTCGGACTCGGGATCCTCCTGGCGATCCACTGGGTGACGTTCTTCCACGCCATCCAGCTGAGCACCGTCGCGATCGGGCTGCTCACCTTCGCGACGTTCCCGATCTTCACGGCCCTCCTCGAGCCACTCCTTCCGGGGGAACGCTTCGAGGCCGGGACCCTGGCGGCGGCGGCGGTGAGTCTCGCCGGGATCGCGTGGGTCGTGCCCACCCCCGATTGGAACGACCCCTACACACAGGGGGCCTTCTGGGGGGTGGTGTCGGGTGCGACCTTCGCCCTGCTCAGCCTCGCGAACCGGCTCTGGGTCCGCGACACCGCGGCCGCACGCCTCGCCTTCCACCAGGATCTCTGGGCCGCCGTGGTGCTGCTGCCGTTCCTCGTGACGGCCACGCGCTGGCCCACGCCGTCGGAGTGGCTGGCTCTCGCCTTTCTCGGCGTCGTGCTCACCGCGGGTGCGCACGCCCTGTTCATCCACGGCCTGAGCGGTGTGCGAGCCGGGCGCGCCGCGGTCATCGCCTCGCTCGAGCCCGTCTACGGGGTGGTTCTGGCGGTCCTCGTGCTCGGCGAACGACCGGAGGCACGCACCCTGGTGGGTGGGGCCGTCGTGCTGGCCGCCGCCGCGTGGGTCAGCCGCCCGGCGCGCGCGAACGGGTAATCACCCGCCCGAGCGCCCACCCCACCCGATCGGGCCCGGCGCGAAACCGCGCAGGTGACGCGCCTTGTCGAGGTGCGGCACGCCCTCCGTCATCCAAGCGGGCGCGGGCTCGCCCCGCAGGTGGTGCCCGAAGAACTGCTCCAGGCGCCGCTGGAAGTCGATCCGGTTGGCCAGCTGCGACAGCCCGTGGCCCTCGTCGGGATACGACAGCCAGATGATCGGCTTCCCGAGGAACCGCAGCGCGTTGTACCACTCCAGCCCCTGCTCCCAGTTGACGATCGGGTCGGCCTCGCCGTGGAGGTACAGCACCGGGGTGTCCACCTCTTCGACGCCCGAGATCGGCGACTGGTCCCAGTAGAGATCGAAGTCGTCGTACGGGTTCGTACCGTAGCGGCCCTGGCCGTAGATGTCGTAGCTGTGGTTGTTCTGGCCGCTGCCCACGAACAGTTGATTGAACTCGCTGACCAGGTTGATCGGGGCGGCGCCGTGCGCGACCGCGGCGAACATCATCGAACGCGTGGCGATGTAGGCCCCGCCCCCACCGCAGAACGAGTGGCCGCTGAGTCCGATGGCGTCGCGGTCGGCGTAGCCGAGATCGATCACCGCCTGCGTGGCCGCCTCGATCGCCTCCAGCATGTCGGAGTGGGTCGTCCGGGTCCGGAAGTGGACGTCCGGCTGCATGAGCAGGTAGCCGCGACTGACGTAGCCGGCGAAGTTCGGCTGGTGCCGATAGGTGGGGGTGGGATAGGCGTGGAGGTCCTGCGAGTACTGCTCGTAGAAGCGGACGATCATCGGCAGCCGCTGCCCCGACTCCCACGTCTCGGGGATCGCGAGCGTGCCCTGCAGGGGCGTCCCGTCCGCCAGCTCGTAGTCGAAGAGAATGCGCCGGCCCCAGAGGTACTCGTCCTGCCAGGGGTTGGCCTCCGTGACCCGCGTCCACGACGAGAAGTCGCCGTCGGCGACCCAGAGGTCGGGAAAGGTCTGCCAGTCCTGCCGCGTGACGAGGATTCGGTCCGCGTCCGCCGCCTTGCGCGGCGCTCCGTAGCGGAGGTCCTCGAGCGTCAGCGTCTCCAGGCGCCCGTCGTCGAGTCGCAGGAAGCCGTCCTGCTTGCTGCGCTTGCCGAAGCCCCGCAGGACCACCGCTTCGTCGAGATCGACGGTCTCGGCCTCCGGATCGAGGGGGACGATCCGAAGCCGCACGTCGCCGGCGGCGCCCCACCCGTCCGTGAGGCTCGTCGCAGTCCCGCCGTCGAGCGGTTGGAGCCAGAGATCGTGCTCGTCGTAGAGCACGACGCCCTCGCCGTCCGCGGTGTAGCCACCGATGCCCCACGGAGGCCGCTCACCGAAGTAGTCCCACTCGGTATCGACGAACGAGACCGGTGCCGACGAGGTGAGGTCCACGTGACGGTCCGCATCGACCGCGTAGGCGTGGATCTGCCCCTCCTTCCAGTAGAGCCAATGGGTGCCGAGCGGCGACAGCCCCAGCGCGCGCTCGAGCCCCTCGACGATCGTCGTGCGCGCTCCGGTGCGTGTATCCACCCGGTACCAGTCCGCGCGGGCCGGCTTCCAGTCGGACACGTAGCCTTCGTCGTCGCGGGCGACGGCCCAGCGGCCGTCCGGGGTGACGTCGACCGTCAGGCGACGCCCCTCGTCGAGCGGGACCAGCCGGCCTTCGTCCACGTGGGCGGCGACGCGCCAGGTTCGGGAACGGTCCCGAGCCGCCGACTGCTGCTGGGCGGTCTGGATGCGATCGTCGGCCCAATGCCAGACGTTGACGTCCGCGAGCGGAAGGACCGAGTCGGGCCACTCCTCCGGTGATTCGGCCTGCGGTCGGGCTCCGGCGAAGAGCACCGTGCCGTCGTCGTTCCACTCCAGCCCTCCGTTCTCGCTCAGGACCCATCCGTCGGCGAGGCCGTCGGAGGCCTCGAAGGTGGCCACCGTCGCCGAGGCCGACGCGAGGTCGGTCACGGCGACCAGCGTGTTCTCGCGCTCCTCCATGTCGTCGGGAGTCGAGCCGCGGAGCACGGCCAGAGCGTCGACTTCGTCGGCCCAGGTCAACCGCTCGTACCGTGCAGCCGCCTGATCGACAGGCCGACGAACCCCGGTGGCCAGCTCCATCGCGTACAGGCCGTTGCCCGCCTGATCCGCCGCGTCGACGGTCCAGGCCAGCCACCGGCCCTCCGGGTCGAAGTCGACCTCGTCGACGCTCCCGAGCAGCTCGATCGAGCCGGTCGCGAGTCGGCGCAGGATCAGGTCGGTGCCGTCGTGGTCCGCGTCTTCGTCGCTCTGGCTCTTCTTCACCCAGAAGTGCGTCGAACCCGGGGAGAAGCCGAAATCGTCGGCGTTCTCCCACGACCACGTCTCACCGGTCGCCACCTCCATCAGCCCCGCCGAGGCCGGCAGATCGTCCTCGCTGGACTCGGCATCCCGAAAGGAGTGGCCGATCTCGTAGGCGACCCAGCGACCGTCGTCCGAGAACAGCGGCGCGGTCGCGTACGGCACCGCCCGCGCTTCGGCACCCTCGACCGCCTTCACGTGGAGGGTGTCGTCGCCCCGAATCCGGCCGTAGCTCCACGCGGCCCACGCGCCGTCGGGCGAGATGGCGGCGCCCGAGATGCTGCGCCAACGGGCGTAGTCCTCGATCTGAAGGGGGGTCTTCGTTCCTTCCGTGCCCTGCGCATCGAGCGCGACGGGGCTGCAGAGAACGATCGCCAACGCGGGAAGCAGGCGACGCGTGGAAGCGAGCATGCGGGTACGGGGGCCTGGGAAGTGAGGATCGGCGACTCCGATGTCTCCGCCCCCACGGTCGGAGACCGGGGGGGGACTGGCAACCCTCAGCGGTTTGACACCGATCGGGCGCCGACCGATGGTTGCCGCGTTCCCTTTCGCTTCATCGACACCGGTGCCGATGAGTCCTGGCCGAGAAGAGCCCCCCTTCCCCAGCCGACTGGGCCGATACCGGGTCACCGGCGAACTCGGCCGAGGGGGCATGGGCGTCGTGCTCCGGGGCGAGGACCCCCGCCTCGGGCGCCCGGTCGCGCTGAAGCTCCTGCCGCCCCACCTCGTCGCCGACGCCGAGGCCCGCGCGCGGTTCGAACGGGAGGCCCGCGCGGCCTCCGCGCTCGATCACCCCGCCATCTGCACGATCTACGAGATCGGCGACACCGACGACGGCCGCGCCTTCATCGCCATGGCGCTCTACGAGGGCGTGACCCTGCGCGAACGGCTGGCCTGGGGCGCGCTGCCCGTTTCCGAGGCCGTCTCCATCGCCCGCCAGGTCGCGGAAGGTCTGGCCCGCGCCCACGAGCACGATATCGTGCACCGCGACATCAAGCCCGCCAACATCCTCGTCACACCCCGCGGTGACGTACGGATCCTGGACTTCGGTGTGGCCAAGCTCGCCGGCGAAGCCGGACTGACCGGTACGGGCGTGCCGATCGGTACGCTCGCCTACATGGCCCCGGAGCAGGCGTCCGCGTCGGGCGATGTGGATGCGCGCGCGGATCTGTGGGCCCTCGGGGTCCTGCTCCACGAGATGCTGGCCGGACGGAGTCCGTTCGAACGGAGCACGCCCGCGGCGACGGTGGGCGCCATCCTGGCCGTCGATCTGGACCGGTTGGACGCGTCGCGACGGGACGTGCCCGAAGCGCTCGCGACGCTGGTCCAGGACCTCGTCCGCAAGGACCCCGAGGAGCGGCCCGGCTCGGCAGCCGACGTGGCGAGGGTACTCGGCGCGATCGAGCAGGGGCGGGACCCGGGTGCGACCGGTGGCGACGGCGGTGCCCACTCCGGGGGGACCGGCGCGTCGGTCTCGCAGCCCCCGGCGCGGTACGGCCTCATCCGGATCGCCGCGGCGGCCGTCGTCGTCCTGGTACTCGGGGGCGGCGGGTGGTGGTGGGCCCAGCGCTCCGGCGAGGTCGCGTGGGCCCGCGACGAAGCGATTCCGGAAGTCCTGCGACTCGTGGGCGAGAACCATGCGGACGAGGCTGCGGCCCTCGCGCTTCGGGCCGAGGCCGTCCTCGGGTCCGATCCACTTCTCGACCCGCTCTGGCCCCGCATCACCACTCCGCTGCGCATCCGCACCGAGCCGGCCGGCGCA
Organism: Gemmatimonadota bacterium; assembly: GCA_018678395.1. Taxonomy (GTDB): domain Bacteria; phylum Gemmatimonadota; class Gemmatimonadetes; order Longimicrobiales; family Gaopeijiaceae; genus Gaopeijia. The sequence goes on from JAHHMJ010000510.1 coordinate 8,746, forward strand.
CGGGTCTCCATGCAGCCCTACGGCGCCTCGTCACCGGATGCGGCGGCCGCGTCCGCGTCCGAATCCCCCTCGGAAACCCGCGAGTGGATCGACCTCGGGACCACCCCACTCGATCTGGAGCGCGTCCCTCTGGGTGCCAGCCGCTTCCGCTTGACGCTGGACGGATACGAGCCCATCGACCTCGTGCGTTCGTTTCTGTCCCTCACCCAGCAGACCGAACTCGCCCACGCGGGCTTCGACTACCAGAACGACGCCAGCTACGCCATCGACGTCCGACTGACGCCGGCGGGGGCGCTCCCCGAGGGCATGGTTCGGGTCGCGGGTGGCCTCTACGCCACCGTGCCCCTCCTCGGCTTCGCCCAGCTCGACCCCCGCATGATCCCGGAGTTCTACATCGACCGGACCGAGGTCACCAACGCGGCCTTCGCCGAGTTCGTACAGGCGGGCGGCTACACCGACGAGCGGTGGTGGCGGGATGCGGTCGCCGACGCAGATCCCGAGGTGGGGGTCACGGAGGCGTTGGGGCGGTTCGTCGACGCCACCGGCCGGCCGGGGCCCGCGGGCTGGACGCTGGGCGCGCCTCCCGAGGATCTGGCGGACCACCCGGTGACCGGCGTGAGCTGGTTCGAGGCCACCGCCTACTGCCAGTGGCGTGGAGCCGCGTTGCCGACGCTCTACCACTGGGCCCGCGCAGCGCTGCCGAGCGCCGGTGCCTGGGTGCCGTTCTCTCCGACGCTCGCCGCCCGCTCCAACCTGGACGGCACCGGCACGGTCCCCGTCGGCTCGCTGGATGCGATCTCGATCGCCGGAGCCCAGGACATGCTCGGCAACGCCCGCGAGTGGACGTCGACGGCATCGATCGACGGGCGCTACCTCCTCGGGGCCTCCTGGGCCGACCCGGAGTACTTCGTGTCCGACTCGAACGCGCCGTCGCCGTGGCACCGGACCGACGGAGACGGCTTCCGGTGCGCGCAGTTCGGCGACGATCCCGTGCCTCCGGCCCTGCTGGAGCCGCTCACCTTTCCCACGCAGGTGTTCAGCGCGCGGCCGACGCTGTCCGACGACGTCTTCGAGGCGACGGCGCGGTTCTACGCCTACGACCCCGCCCAGCCGCTCGGCGCGCGGGTCGATTCCACGGCGACCCATCCCGACGGATGGTCGGTCGAGTGGGTGTCCGTCGAGACGCCGTACGGGGACCGGCTCCCGATCCGGATCCACCGCCCCGCCACGCCGCCCCCGTGGGAGTCCGTGGTGTTCTTCCCGGGGGGCAACGTCCTGAGGAGCCCGGAGATCGAGCCGATCGAACTCGTGCCGCTCGACTTCGTTCTCCGCTCCGGACGCGCTCTCGTGGAGCCGGTCTACCACGGGGCCTTCCGCCGCAACGACGGCCGGACCCTGGAACGGTGGGGGAACCCGACCGCGCGTACGGACCTGCTCCGTCACTGGGTGCAGGACCTCGGACGCACGCTGGACTACATCGAGCAGGACCCCGACCTGCGCTCGAACGCCACGTCCTACCTGGGGCTCAGCCTCGGCGCGGTGGTGGCTCCCAATCTGCTCGCCTTCGAGCCGCGCTTTCGCGCCCTCGTGCTCTACAGCGGCGGCTTCGGTGTGGCGTCGTCGCAGGCCAGCATCGACGCCCAGTCCGGTCTGGCCGACCGGGTGCGTGCCCCCGTGCTCCTGCTCGTCGGTGACGAGGACATCGTCAGCCCGGTCGAACCCCACAAAACCGCATTTCTCGGCGCATTCGGTAGTCCGGACAGCGCCAAGGTCATGCGGGTCTTCGACGCCGGTCACTGGCCCCTGCCCATGAACGACGTGATCCGCGAGACCGTCGACTTTCTGGACCGGTACGGCGGCTGAGCCTACTTTCGGCGCGCCCGTATCGTCCCCCCACCCCGGAGCCTCACCATGCGCACACGCGCCCTGAGCGCCTCGCTGCTCGTACTCGTCCTCGCCGCCTGTGGTGGCGGCCCACCCCCCGAGCCCCCGGCCCCACCGCCGCTCGACCCGACCGGCCTGTGGGACGTCATGGTCGAAGCGCAGGGCATGTCGCTGACGGGAGTCATGGAGATCTCCGGCGACGCGGACGCCGGCTACACCGGAAGCATCGATACCGACATGGGAGGGGCAGCCCTCTCCGACATCGAGGTCCTCGGGCAGGAGGTCGTCTTCGTGATCCCGGACGCCGGCGCCGAAGTCCGTCTGGTCTTCGAGGGCGACGAGTTCACCGGCGGGATTTCGGGGGCGATGGGCGACGCGTTCATCACGGGGATGCGACGGGATGGGAGCTGAGTGAGGACAACGGAGACCGGGGCGAGTCCGCGCAGGCGGGCTCGCCCTGCGGGCTCGGTCGCCACCGGCCTGCTGGCCGCCGCGGGTCTCGCCGGGTCGCTCGCCGCCGCGCTTCTCGCGGGACCGGTCGCCGCCCAGGACACACCGCTCGTGGTCACCGGCGGTCGTTGGCTGGACGTGAATACCGGCGCGCTGGTCGACAACGAGGGTATCGTCGCCGTCGGGGGCCGCCTCCTCACCGTCGGCTCGCTGGACGTAGCCGTCGACCTGGGTGACGCGCGCCGCCTGGAGCTCTCCGACGATCAGGTGGTGCTACCCGGGCTCATCGACCTCCACGCGCACTACAACGTGCAGCTCATGGGACGGCCCCGGCGCGAGGAGTTGGTGGCCACGCCCGTGTTGTGGCTCGCGAACGGGGTGACGTCGACGTTCCCGGCCGGGGCATACGACCCCGAGGGGATGTACGACCTGAGGCTGCGCATCCAGGCGGGAGAACACCCCGGGCCCCGACTGCTGACCTCCGGGCCCTACTTCGGGCAGACCCGGCCGGGGTGGACCCCGTTGAGTCGGGATTCGCTCTTCGCCGAAGTGGACTTCTGGGCGGCGCGCGGCGCGGTCGGCTTCAAGGCCAAGAACGCCGACACGCAGACGGTGCGGTGGCTCGTCGAGCGCGCGCACCACCACGGCCTGACGGTGACGGGACACCTCGGATCGGGCTTCAGGGGATCGGTGAACCCCCGGGACGCCGTCCTCATGGGCATCGACCGCATCGAGCACTTCCTGGGCGGCGCGGCCTTTCCGGACGATCGGACGGCCTACGCGAGCTTTCCCGAATTCCGCCCCGACACCCCTGAATTCGACGAGATCGTCGCGCTCTTCAAGGCCCACGACGTCACGTACGATCCGACGGTCACCGCCTACGCCTACTACGGCATCGAGGGCAAGTCGCATCCGGCCCTGGAGTTCTGGACCGACGAGAGCCGCTTCCTCGCGCCCGACGTGCGCGCCTGGGTCGAGTCGGGCGGGCCCGACTTCAACGTGGCCTCGTTCGACGACATCCTGAACGTGAAGTGTCCGCTGGTGCGTGCCTTCCACGAGGCGGGCGGGCGGCTCGCGCTGGCGACCGACCACCCCAGCTGGGGGGTCTGGCTACCGGGCTTCGTCGCCCACCGCGAGATGCATGCGTTGACCCTCTGCGGTATCCCCGAGTCCGACGTCCTGCGCATCGCCACACTCAACGGGGCTCGGGCGCTCGGCATGTCCGACCATCTCGGCTCGCTCGAGCCGGGCAAGTGGGCCGACCTCTTCGTGGTGGACGGCGACCCGCTCGCGGACATTCGCGTCACCCGTGACGTCCGCTGGGTGGTCAAGTCCGGCGCGATCTACGACGCGGCTGCGCTGCTCGAGTCCATCGAAGGTGCGCTCACGGCACCGGGGGCCGGGAACTAGGCGGGTTCGTCGGCGCCCGGCTCGGTCGGAAAGCGCTCGCCGTCCCCAACCGCCGCCACGCAATCGGCCTCGTCCACCGCTGGACGATTCACGGCCCGGCTCACCTCCCACGCCTCCAGGAAGGCGCCGGGAGCGGGCTTCAGGATGTCGGCCAGCCGGCCGGCATCGGCCTCCGGATCGAGCCACGCCGCCGTGGCCTCGGCGTCCGTGAGAATCGCCGGCATGCGGTCGTGGAGCGGCGTCATCCACGGACTCGCGGCTGTCGTCAGGATCGTGAACGTCACGAGTGGCGCGTCCGCGTCCCCGACGTCCTTCGCGCCGTCCGCATCCGCGTCACCCTTCCGTCCACCACGCCACCGCTCCCACAGACCCGCGACACCGAACGGTCGCCGGTCGGGGCGGTGAATCCAGAAGGGGACCTTGAGCGGCTTCTTCGAGCCCTCGACGGCGCGCGCGCGCCATTCGTAGAACCCGTCCATGGGCACCACGCACCGACGACGGCGGAACGCCTCGCGGAAGGCCGGCTTCTTCGCCACGGTCTCGGACCGCGCGTTGATCATCCGGTTCCCGATCGACGGGTCCTTCGCCCAGAACGGGACGAGTCCCCAGCGCATCGGACCCAGGCGCCGCAGCCCGTCCGGCCCACGGATCACGACCGGCAAGGTCTGCGTGGGGGCGACGTTGAAGCGAGGCTGCCACGAATCGAACGCGACGTGTCCGACGTCGAAGACCTCGACGAGTTCATCGAGGGGCGTGGCGAGGGTGTAGCGCCCGCACACGGGTCACTCGTGGTTCTGACGCAGGACTTCGAGCACCGGACCGCGTTCCGCGTGGCGCCGGTACCCCAGCAGATGGAGAAGCTGCAGGGCGTAGAAACGGGCGACGCGGCGATCCACCACCAGGATGTCCTCCCGCTCGGGGTGGAGTCGAATGCCCGGCAGCAGGTGGACGTACCGGTGGAAGCCTATCTCTCGCAGCTTCTTCGACAGCGACAGCCAGAACGGCTTGAATTCCCGCACCACGAAGAAGCCGTCCTCGCCCTGGTCCTGATAGAGGGGCATGAGCAGGCGGCCCTTCTCCGGCACTCGGACCGGGCCGTCGGCGTCGTCTCCGACCTGCTCTCGCCGCCGGACCGGCTGGAAGTTGCGGTAGCCGGGTCGCATCCGAAACGAATCGGCGTTCTCGATCGCGTGCCGGTAGCGCATCTCGAATACCTGGGGCAAGCCCTCGGCGTCCCGCGCGAGCAGCTTGCGAGCCCTGGCCAGCTCGGGCAGAGCCGGCTCGGCTCCGACGCCCGTCGCCGCCAGCAGGATCCAGATCGCCGCCTCGGCCCGGTCGGCCGCCCGCTGCTCGTCGTGCTGACCACTCTCGAAGGCCACCGTGATGCAGCCGCGCGTGCCCAGGTACTCGTGGAGCGTCCCCTCGACCAGTTCTTCGAGGC
>JAHHMJ010000336.1 GCA_018678395.1 Gemmatimonadota bacterium
CCCGTACAGTCGAGTGTAACCCGCGAGCTCGGGCTGCGTCAGCTGGGGTGAAGGCTGCCGGTGGGTGGCCGACGTCTCGAGCAGACTCATACCGAAGGGCAACCGATGAACGACATGCACGGACACGAGCACGGAGGCCAGGAGCGAGCCTCGTCCGAATCGGGGTGGGGCGCGGACCGCGCTCACCACGGTCACGACGGGCATGACGACCACAGCGGGCACGACGCCCACGCGGGCCATTCCCCGGCGATGTTCCGCGACCGCTTCTGGCTGTCGCTCGTGCTGACCGTCCCGGTGGTCTACTGGTCCTCGCACATCCAGGAGTTGTTGGGTTACGAGGCGGTGGGTTTCGCGTTGTCCGACTGGGTGCCGGCGATCTTGTCGACGGTGCTCTTCGTGTACGGGGGAATGCCCTTCCTGCGCGGTGCGTGGCGCGAGATCGTCGGCCGGCTGCCGGGGATGATGACCCTGATCTCCTTGGCGATCTCCGTTGCGTTCGGCTTCTCGTGGATCGTGCAGCTCGGCGTGCTCGATGCGGAGCCGCTGTGGTGGGAGTTGGCCACGTTGGTGGTCATCATGCTTCTCGGCCACTGGGTCGAGATGCGATCGATTCAGCAGGCCAGTGGAGCTCTCGACGAGTTGGCGAAGCTCATTCCGGACACGGCCACCCGCGTGACCGAGCAGGGCGAAAGAGAGGTGCCCGTCGGCGAGTTGCGCGTGGGCGACCTCGTTCTCGTGCGACCGGGGGAGAGTGTGCCGGCCGACGGGATCGTGCGAGAGGGCCGGAGCGAGCTGAACGAGTCGATGATCAGCGGCGAATCCAGGCCCGTTGCGAAGGCTGAGGGCGACGAGGTCGTGGCCGCCACCATCAACGGGCGAGGTTCGCTGCGGGTCGAGGTGACCGGGACGGGCGACGACACGAAGCTCCACGGCATCATGAGGCTCGTCGAGGAAGCGCAGGCCTCGAAGTCGAGGGCCCAGCAGCTCGCCGACCGGGCCGCGCAGTTGCTCACGGCCGTCGCGATCACCGCCGGCGTGGCGACTCTCGTGGGTTGGCAGCTCGCGGGTGCGGCGCTGGACTTCTCCGTCGTTCGCGTCGTGACCGTGCTGGTCATTGCCTGTCCCCACGCTTTGGGTCTCGCCGTGCCTCTGGTGGTCGCGATCTCGACCAAGCTGGGTGCCGAGGGCGGGCTCCTGATTCGCGACCGGCGGGCGTTGGAGCAGGCCCGCCTGCTGGACACGGTGGTCTTCGACAAGACGGGGACCCTGACTCTCGGAGAATTCCGCGTCGTCGACATCGTGGCCGCGAATGGACTCACCGACGATGACGTGCTGCGCATCGCGGCGAGTGTCGAGTCGGACTCGGAGCATCCCATCGCACAGGGTATCGTCAAGACCGCCCAGGACCGGGGCCTGGACGTTCCGCAGGTCGAGGACTTCCAGTCGATTCCCGGCAAGGGTGTTGCCGCTGTGGTGGAAGAGACCCGCTACCACATCGGTGGACCCGCGCTTCTCGAGGCAGAGGCCGTCGAAGTCCCGGATGCGCTGCGGGAGGCAGCCGACGCTGCCGCGGATCGCGGTCAGGCCGCGATCTTCCTCGTCCGTGAGGGCGAGGCCCAGGCTGTCTTTGCCGTGGCCGACGCCGTCCGCGAAGAGAGCCGCGACGCGATCCGGCAGCTTCACGACCGCGGGATCGAGGTCGCCGTCCTCACTGGTGACGCTCGAGCCGTCGCGCATGCCGTCGCGGAGGAACTCGGAATCGATACCGTCTTCGCGGAGGTCCTTCCCGATCAAAAGGCCGCGAAGATCGAAGAGCTCCAGGCCGCCGGGAAGCGCGTGGCCATGGTAGGGGACGGGGTCAACGACGCGCCCGCACTTGCAATGGCGGATGTCGGGATCGCCATGGGTGCCGGTACGGATGTGGCCGTCAACGCCGGGCACATCGTGCTCGTCCGGTCCGACCCGCGCGACATCCCGCGGATCGTCACCCTGAGTCGGGCGACGTACAGAAAGATGGTGCAGAATCTGTGGTGGGCTGCAGGATACAACATCCTCGCCATCCCGCTCGCCGCGGGCGCTCTCGCCACCTGGGGCCTTCTCCTCTCGCCGGCGGTCGGCGCGGTTCTGATGTCGGCGAGCACCGTGATCGTCGCAATCAACGCACAGCTGCTTCGCCGGACCGCGTTGTGAGCGAGGGGGCGATCGTCCCGGACTGCGACGGGTGGCACTGTTCCGACGAGTAGGCCTGCTCAACGTGACCCGGCGCGCCCAGGGGATCGCCGGGCCGCTGGCCCGCCACCGGACCATCCCCGACATTCGGGCATGCTGACTGCCCTGTTGTTCGTCACGTTGACGGCCGTTCAATCACCCGACTCGGCCGAGGCCCT
>JAHHMJ010000482.1 GCA_018678395.1 Gemmatimonadota bacterium
CTGCCATACCGAGCTTGACCACCCACCAGAAGATCGATCCATACATGCCCTCACGCCGTTCGCGTGTCTCTAATTCGTCCATGTCGACGACGTCGGCGATCATCGACCCCATCAGGGTGAACAGACCGCCGAGCCCGAAGGCCATGAGCGGCGCGGGCAGGATCACCAGCCACGGAATGTCGGGGTTGTAGCAGAACCACTTGATGCAGTACCCGACGACCGAGACGCCCGTCGACACGTAGAAGGCGCGCCGCTTGCCGATCTTGGTGGCCAGCCACGTCACGAAGAAGATGATGACGAACGTCGCGACGGCGCCGACCGTGCCTGCGTAGCCCGCGTACTGTGCGCCGAGCGCCTGATCACCCCCGAACACGTAGTAGATGATGACGTAGAACTGGAACGACGAGATCAGGATGAAGCCGTTGAAGACCAGGAAGGTCGCGGCGCACAGCTTCAGGAAGGGCTTGGACGACACCGTGGCGCCGATCCCCTTCAGGAACTGCCGCACGTTGTACATGACGCCGCTTTCCCTGGGGGCGGATGCCAGGATCTCCTCGGAGGGCGTGGGTTCTCGGAAGCGTTCTCGCAGGAAGATCGCCGGCAGGATCCCCGTGGCGATCGCGAACACCCCGACACCGATCGCCAGTCCCTTGGCGCCCTCGATCTGATCGCCGAACCAGTTCTGGTTCGTCATGATCCACAGGAACCAGGGGGACACCACGTAGGCCAGCTGCCCGATGAAGTTCTGGACCCCCATCAGGCGGGTTCGCTCGTGGTAGTCCGGGGTGAGCTCGTACCCGAGCGCCACCCACGGCGTCGCGAACATCGTGTACGCCAGGTAGAAGACGATCGACCCGGTCAGGAAGTACCAGAAGTAGAAGGTCTCGCTGCGCGCTTCCGGAAGCTGCCAGAGCAGGGCGTAGATGATCCCCGCCGCGATCGCACCGACGAAGATGAACGGGCGCCGCCGTCCCCAGCGGGTGCGGGCGTTGTCGGAGATGTAGCCCATCAACGGGTCGGTGACCGCGTCCGTGATGCGCGGCAGGGCCCCGAGAAGTCCGACCAGGGCCGGGTTCATGCCCAGCCCCAGGTTCAGGACGATGACCATGCCCCCGATGGCGGCCGCGAGCAGGTTGTTGACGAACGCCCCGGCGCCGTAGATGACCTTGTGGAAGAAGGTGATCCGGTCTTCGGGCTTCGTCTCGTAGTGGGGCTTGGGCGCCGCACCCTCCTGATCGCTGCCGAAGCGCAGGTGCCACGCTGCGAGCACCTTTCGGAACAGGTCGGAAAGAGGGTTGGCCATGCGATCAGCTCCGATAGGTTGGGAACAACGAAGGGTCGGCCAGGGCCGAAGCCAGAACGTAGGTGGTGGCGCCCACGGCGATGGACGAGTCCCCCAGAGCGCTCAGACGGATGTCGGAGGCCGCCACCGAAGAGACCAGGGTCCGTCGCACTACGGCCTTCCGCAAGGGAATGAGTAGCGCGTCGCCGACCCGCGTGAGGCTGCCGCCGAGGATCACCGCGCCCGGGTTCATGAGATTGATCATTCCCGAAATGGCCACGCCCAGGTGGTGCGCGGCCTCGCGGATGACTTCGGTCGCGAGCGGATCTCTGGACAGGCTCGCCTGTTCGAGCGCCCGCAAGGTCATGGGTCCGGAGGCGAGCGGGCTGTTCGGATACTCGGCGATCAGGGTTTCGGCGCGCCGCAGCAGCGCGCGTGTACCCGCAACGGTGGTGAGACAGCCCCGGTTGCCGCAGATGCACGGCTCGCCCGTGGGGTCGACGGACATGTGCCCGATCTCACCCGCCACACTGGTGGCGCCCCGGTAGACGTCGCCCTTGACGATGTGTCCGGCGCCGATCCCGGTCGCGAGCTTGATGAAGGTGAAGTGGTCGACGTCCTGGCCGGCTCCCCACCACAATTCGGCCACCGCGCCCAGGTTGGCGTCGTTGTCGACGAGTACGGGCACACCGAACGCCTCGGACAACTCCGCGAATCCGCTGCGCCCCTCCCAGCGAGGCAGGACCTCGGTAGCCAGTCGGTCGGGGTAGCGGGGGTCGACCGGGCTCGGCACCGCGATGCCGATCCCCATCAGACGATCGCGCGCGTCCGGAAGGGGCGCCGCATCGAGCGCGGTCTCGAACATCGCGCGGATGTGGGCGCGGGTCCCAGCGGGATCCTCGCGCACGGGGTGGTCCTCCTCTTCGTACCAGAGGACCCGGCCACGAAGGTCGGTTAGGGCGATGCCGACGTGGGACGCGCCCATCTCGACACCCAGGATCAGGTGTGCGTCCTCTCGGAACTCGAGCAGGATCGGTCGGCGGCCGCCCCGGCTGGGGCCTTCGACGCCTTCGACGACCAGCTCGGTCTCGAGGAGCCGCGATACCAGTTCGGACACCGTCGAGCGGGAGAGGCCCAGCCCACGGGCCAGATCGGCCCTCGACATGGGCCCCGAGCACCAGATGGTCTCGAGTACCAAATCCAGAAGGGGCCGCCCCCGCGCCGCGTCCGCGGGGGTCGGCCCCTCATTCCTGCCGGATGGGGTCATGTCGCGCATGACGGCCCTACTGACCCGGCAGGGGTCAGTTGTGGAAGTAGATGTTGTCGATGAAGAAGGTCTCGAGCCCACCGGCGGTCACGAACTGAGCGATCGCGGCCTGTGTCGTC
>JAHHMJ010000185.1 GCA_018678395.1 Gemmatimonadota bacterium
GGGGCCGTACGTCGTCAGCGTCAGAGTCGCGATGCCGCGGGCCCCGAACTTCAAGCTCGGCCGGCCCGAGTAGTGCGGGGGACCGTCGAAGATCACCAGCATGTCTGCCGCGAGCGCGTCGCTGTGGCGCTCCACCGCCGGCGGCAGCTGCGGCGAGCCCATCTCCTCCTCGAAGTCGACCACGACCTTGAGGTCGTAGTCCAATGCGACGCCCTGCCCGTCCAGAAGGTCGAGGGCGGTGAGGAACTGGATGTTGGGTCCCTTGGAGTCCGAAGCCGAGCGCGCGAAAACGCGCCAGTCCGGATCCCGCTCTCCCTCCAGCGCGCTCCAGGCGAGATCGCGCTCGCGGCCGTCAGCGTCGCGGTCCCGGAGGACGGGGTCGTACGGATTCGTCTGCCGCCACGCGGAGGGGTCGACCGGCTGGCCGTCCGCCTGCAGGTAGACCAGCACCGTCGCGGCCGGGGCGTCGACCCGCCGCTCGGCGAGAAGCAGTGGCAGTCGCTCGGTCTCCAGGCGACGCGTGTCGAAGCCGCGCTCGGCGAAAGCCGACTCGATCCAGTCGATCAGGGGTCCCATCGCCTCGACGTCGCGGGCGTCGTTGGGCAGTCGCAGGTACTCGCGGAATCGGTCGAAGGCCACGGGCACCACCGGCTCCACCCAGGCGCGGATCTCGTCCGACGTGGGCTGGGCGGCCACGGGGGCGGGGCCGAAAACGCCTCCCCCCGCGAGACCCACCAAGGCGAGGCCGGCCGCACCCACACCCACACCCGTCCGTCTCCCCCGGCTCGCGACCCACCCCACGACCCCGGTGACGACGAAACCGATCAGCACGTACCACGGCCACGCGACGGCGGCGCGATGCGCGAGCCAGATCCAGGTGACCACACCGATTCCGGAGACCATTCCGATCGCGACACCGCGAGAGTCCGCCCTCCGCGACAGAATGCCGAGACCGAAGGCCCCCAGCAGTCCTCCGTAGACGAGCGAGGCGATGCCGAGTGCGACTTCGACCGCGGCCGCACCCTCACCGACCTGCAGGAACACCCACGCACCGCCGATCAGCATCACCGCCCAGAAGACGGTGAAGGCCTTGCCGACGCGCAGGATGCGGGCGTCGTCGTCTCGGGCTCCCGTGACCGGGGCCCAGAGGTCGTAGGCGGTGGACGAGGCGAGGGCGTTGATCGACGACGACAGCGACGACATGGCCGCCGCGAGCACGGCGGCGACGAGTAGACCGGTCAGTCCCACGGGAAGCTCCTCGACGATGAAGCGGGCGAAGATCTCGTCCGAGGCCTCGAAAGGTCGGCCCTGGTAGAAGACCCACAGTCCGAGACCGACGAACAGGAAGACGGCGAATTGGACCATCACGAGGATCCCGGACCCGATGAGCGCCCGCCGGCTCGCGGACAGGTCCCGACAGGTGAGCAACCGCTGCACGATGAGCTGGTCGACGCCGTGGGATCCCATGCTCAGGAAGGCACCCCCCACCAGACCGGCCCAGAGCGTGTAGGCGGTGCCCGGGTCGACGGAGAGGTCGAGCACGCGGAGCTTCCCGGCCTCGCCGGCCTGAGCGACGATCGCCGCCCAGCCGCCGTCCACGAGGCCCTGGAGCGCGAGGGCCGCGGCGACGGCGCCGAAGAGGTAGAGCCCCATCTGCAGCGCGTCCACCCAGACCACCGCCTTGATCCCTCCGAGGTACGTGTAGACCAGTGTGAGGGCGCCGATGACGCCGATCGCCACGGGGTAGCTCCACCCGGTCAGGAAGGCGAGCGGGATCGCGGTGGCGAAGAGCCGAACCGAGTCGGCCAGCAGGCGCGTGATCATGAAGATCACGGACGTCAGCCGGCGGATGCCCGTCCCGAAGCGCTCGTCCAGCAGTTCGTACGCCGTGGCGAGTTCGCCGCGGTGGTAGGCGGGAAGCAGCACGCCCGCGACCACGATCCGCCCGGCGAGGTACCCCAGGGTGAGCTGAAGGAAGGTCAGCGAACCGAGGTAGGCCACCCCCGGGATGGAGAGGAAGGTCAGGGTGCTCGTCTCGGTCGCCACCACCGACAGCATCACCGCCCACCACGGCAGATTGCGGCCTCCCAGGAAGTAGTCCCGCCCTCCGGTCTGACCCCGGCCCAACCACGCGCCCCACGCCGTGACGCCGAAGAGGTAGGCCGCGAGGACGCCGAGGTCGAGCGCGTTCATGCGGGGTCAGCCGATTCGAGCCCGCCCGACTCGAGCCCAGCCGACTCGAGCCCGCCCGACGTCGCAGCACGATCCCCGCTCTCGCGAGCAACGGCCGGGACGTCCCGCACGGCCCGCGCGACTGCGTCGTGCACGGCTCGGCGCAGCGGGACGTGGCGGCTGTTGGCCCGGGTGGGGTGGACCCGATTGGTGAGAAGCACGACGAAGACCTCGCGCTCCGGGTCGACCCAGAGGCTGGTCCCGGTGAAACCGGTGTGGC
>JAHHMJ010000679.1 GCA_018678395.1 Gemmatimonadota bacterium
CTGCCGTGGAGCACGACGCAGGCGCCCGGCGAGGGTCATCGCGAGGTTGGTGGCCCAGTCTCCGTGGGACGGATCCCGCGGGCGCTCCAGGTGCGGCTCGACGCCCTCGACACCCATCGCCCCGAGGGCCGCCTCCAGCTGTGCCCGGATCTTCGATTCGGCCACCGGTCAGTCCGAGGAGGAGGACGGAGCGCTCGACGACGAACCGGAATCGGACGAGGACGATCCCGGGTCCGAGGACTTCGAGCCCGACCCACCATCCGACCCCTTGGGGGCGTCCGCCTTGGCCCGCTTCTTGTACTCCGCCGACCGGTAGTCGGTGATGTAGAAGCCCTCGCCCTTGAAGAGCAGGCCGCCGCCGGCGGACAGCAGCCGCTCGGCCGCTTCACCGCACTCGGGACAGTCCGCTGCGGGCTCGTCGGACATCCGCTGGAACAGTTCGAACTCGTGGCCCTGCGGGCAGCGATACTCGTAGGTCGGCATGGTCGTTCTCTGTGGCTCGGGGCACAGCCAGAAAACCTAGTCCATCGGCCGGGCTGTGGGGAGGACCACCGACGGCTCAGGTCCCGTCGTAGGTCCCCCACTCGCGGCGCAGGGCGTCGCTGATCTCGCCGAGGGTCGCCCCCACCTTCACCGCCCGCACGAAGCGCGGAACCAGGTTGTCCCCGGACCTCGCCGCCTCGGTCACCGCGTCCAGGGTGGCCCGGACGTCGCCGGGATCCCGCGCCGCCTTGCGAGCGACGACGGAAGCCTTCTGGCGCGCCTCGAGCGCGGAGTAGTCCGGCTGTGCGATCGTCGTCGACTCGCCCTCCTCGCGGTACGCGTTCACGCCGACCACGGTGCGGGTGCCGTCCTCGATCTCCAGCTGATGGCGGTAGGCGGCCCTGTGGATCTCCTCCTGCATGTAGTCCACGGCCCGCGCTGCCCCGCCCCGCTCGTCGATGACGGCGAGGTAAGCCCGGGCCCGCGCCTCGATCTCGTCGGTCAGCCGCTCCACGAACCAGGAGCCGGCGAGCGGATCGACGGTTCGCGGCACGCCCGACTCCTCGGCGAGGACCTGCTGGGTTCGGAGCGCGAGGCCGGCCGACTCCTCGGTCGGGAGCGCGAGCGCCTCGTCGTAGCCGTTGGTGTGGAGTGACTGCGTTCCCCCGAGCACCGCGGCGAGCGCCTGCACGGTCACCCGTACGACGTTGTTGAGCGGCTGCTGGGCGGTGAGCGTCGAGCCACCGGTCTGCGTGTGGAAGCGCAGGCGACAGGCCTTGTCCGACGCGCCGTGTCGTTCCCGCATCAGACGGGCCCACAGGCGACGCGCGGCCCGGAACTTGGCGACCTCTTCGAGGAAGTCGTTGTGCGCCGCGAAGAAGAACGACAGCCGCGGCGCGAAGTGCTCGAGGTCGATCCCGGCCGCGAGCGCGCGATCGACGTATTCGAGCCCGTTGGCGAAGGTGAACGCCACCTCCTGAGGAGCCGTCGCACCCGCCTCGCGGATGTGATAGCCCGAGATGGAGATCGTATTCCACTTCGGGACCTCGGCGGCGCAGAAGGCCATGAGGTCGGAGACGAGGCGGAGCGACGGCTCGATCGGGTAGATGTAGGTCCCCCGCGCGATGTACTCCTTCAGAACGTCGTTCTGCACGGTGCCCCTGAGTGCGCTCCACGGCACGCCCTGCTCGTCGGCGACCGCCAGGTAGAGCGCCAGGAGAATCGGGGCGGTCGCGTTGATGGTCATCGACGTCGAGACCCGATCCAGTCGAATGCCATCGAAGAGGATTCGCATGTCGTCGAGCGACGAAATGGCCACGCCGACCCGACCCACCTCGCCCTGCGCCATCGCGTGGTCCGAGTCGTAGCCCATCTGTGTCGGCAGATCGAAGGCCACGCTCAGACCGGTCTGGCCGCGGTCCAGCAGGTAGTGGTAGCGGCGATTCGTGTCCTCGGCCGTCCCGAATCCGGCGTACTGGCGCATGGTCCAGAGCCGCCCCCGATACATCGAGGGATACACCCCCCGGGTGAACGGGAACTCCCCCGGCCGGCCGACGTCGGTGTCGGGGTCGATCGCGGCGTCGTCGGGTCCGACGACCGCCTCGACCGGAATGCCGCTATCGGTGTGCCGCATCTCGGCGGCGTCCGGGTCGCTCACGCGTCCTCCTCGAGAGGTTCGAACTCCACCAGTACCTCGTCCTTCTCGACCGTATCGCCCGCCGCCACGCGGATGGCCGACACGCGTGCCGGCACCTCGGCGTCCAGTTCGTTCTCCATCTTCATGGCCTCGACGATGACGATGCCCTGCCCGGCCTCGACCTCCTCACCCACGGCGACCTCGACCTTGACCACCAGGCCGGGCATCGGGGCCTTGATCGGGCGCGGACCCTCGGCTCCGGCGGCGGCGCCGGCCATCTCGCGGAGTCGGTGCGTGCGCTCGTCGACCACGTCGGCCGCGATCGGCCGGCCGTCGACGTCGAGGCGCCAGGCGCCATCGGCGTCCCGCGCGGCGATCACGCGATGGGTATGCGACCCGATGCGCATCGCGTGCAGCGGAGTCCCTTCGATCCGGGTGATCGTCGCCTCCACGGGCTCCCCGTCGAGGAGTACGGTGTCTCCGTCGATGTGGACCTCGTGGGTGCGGCCCTCCAGCGTCACGATGTAGCGCATGGCTCCTCGTTCGTCGGCGAAACGGCGTCCAACGTCACTACGGTCTCCACGTGGGCCGTCTGAGGGAAGAGGTCGAAGGCGGCGACACGGCGTAGTCGGAACCCGTCTCCGAGACGAGCGATGTCGCGCGCGAGCGTGGAGGGGTCGCAACTCACGTACACGATGCGCTCCGGTCGGGCCTCACGCAGCAGCTCGGGCACCCGCGCATGCAGTCCCACCCGCGGCGGATTGAGAATCACCCGATCGGCGGGCAGCACGGACTCCAGGGTGGCCTCGGTGGCGCCTTCGACGACCGTGAAGCCGTCCGGCGCCTCTTCTCGAGCGACGCTCGCCGCCCCGGGATCGAGTTCGAGTCCGACGACCTGCGCGCCGTGCACCGCCAGTCGGCGGCCGTACAGGCCCACGCCGCAATAGGCATCGACGATCCGGGCGCCCGGCACGCGGCCCATCTCCTGCAGGACGGCCCGCTGGATGCGCGCGGCCACGGCGCCGTTGACCTGTGCGAATGCCTCCGGACCGACCCGAAAGCGATGCTCGGCGATGCGATCGACGCAGGCGTCGCTCCCGGCGAGAAGTCGCCAGGGTTCGCCCGCCGTGCGATGCCAGATCGCCTGCAGCGACGACACCCGCTCGACGAGTTCCGGCGCATCGCCCCCGGGGCGCCCGCCGTCGATGGCCAGCAACGCGCCCCCCTCGACCCCCCGCAGCGTGAGCCGAAGCTCGCGACCGGGCGGCAGCAGGCGGGCACCTCTCCCCCACTCGCGGCGGAGGGCCGCCCACGCCTCGCCGACCCGTGGTTCCGGGAGCAGGCACTCCTCGGCCACGTCGACGATACGTCCCGGTCGGATGCGGTCGTGCAGCCCCGCGACCGCCCGCCCCCCTCGAAGCCGACGCAGGGAGAACGCCATGCGGTTCCGATACCGGAACTCGTCGGGCGCCGCCTCGACGGGGGGGTCGGCGACGTCGAGGCCGCCGATGCGCCGCAACGCATCACCGATTCGCCGGGACTTGGCTTCGAGCTGGAGGCGGTAGGGCAGATGCTGGAGTTGGCAGCCGCCACAGCTCTCGAAGAGCGGGCACGGGGGCGCCCGACGCCCGTCCGACTCCTCGAGCAGGGCCACGACCTCGCCCCGCAGCCACCGCCCCCGGTCTCGAACGACGCGAGCGCGGACGCGATCCCCAGGAGCCGTGCGGGGGACGAAGATCACCCGGCCGTCGTCCAGCCGACCGACCCCGTCCCCTCCGGCGGCGATCGACTCGATGCCGACCTCGACCGGTTCGGTCGCTCGGTCGGCCGGGGACCGGGCTCGACTCACCCGGCCCG
>JAHHMJ010000281.1 GCA_018678395.1 Gemmatimonadota bacterium
GTGCGATCTCGACGAACCGCACTACCACTTCGAAACCGACCAGCTGAAGATCGTGCGGGGCAGCATCCTCGTCGCGCGCCCCGTCCGCCTCTACTTCGGCGACGTGCCGGTGGCGTGGCTGCCGTTCATCGCTCAGGGGCTGGGCCGCGGCCGGTCGTCGGGCATCCTGACGCCCCGCTTCAGCATCAACGACATCGTTCGGACCAGCGGCGGCTACCGACGTCGGGTCAGCAACCTGGGCTTCTACTGGGCGATGAGCCAGTACTCGGACGCCTCCGTGGCGCTCGACTGGTTCGACGACAACTACACGGCGATCACGGGTACGGCCCGCTACCGCTGGGCCCGGCGCTTCATGCAGGGTAGCCTCAGCTTCCGACAGTACTGGCGTGCCGAGGGGGGGACCGAGCTGACCCTCAACACGTCGCACCAGTGGCAGATGTCGGAGCGCACCAACCTGAACGTGCAGGCCGCCTACGCCTCGAGCAGCCGGTTCGTCACGCAGAATTCGTTCAACCCGACCGAGGTCACGCAGTCGATCGACTCGCAGGGCGGTCTGCAGCGGCGCTTCGATTGGGGGAACCTCTCGGTCAGCGGGAACCGGCGTCAGTTCCTCTCCGACGACCGCGTCGAGCAGACGTTCCCGTCGGTCAACCTCTCGCTGTCGACCATCACGCTGTTTCCGGCACCGCAGAACCGGGCGGGGATCTTCAACAACCTCACGCTCAGCGGGAGCGGTTCGCTGCGTCGTTCCACCACGACGCGGGCCGAGGACGACCCCCAGCCCGATCGCGGGTCGCTGAGCGGCACCCTGCGCTCGACGCTGAATCTCGGGCGGCTCTCGGTGGGCGGGGGACTCCAGTACCGCGAGGAGTCGCGGATGGGCGTCACACTCGACGAGGGTCGGGGTCTCGTGCGGACCGACTCGCTCGAGATCCTCGCCGAGCTGCCGGAGGCGATCCACGCGCGCGGTGCCGCCGTATTCCAGGATCCGGACATGCGCGACGCCCTCCTTCAGCCGTACACCGAGATCGGCGATATCGCGGACACGAATCTGAACTGGAGCGCGAACGTCGACTTCCAGCAGAACCTGATCGGCTCGACGACGCTGACGCCGTCGGTCTCCTGGAGTGGCGAGTTGCGGCGGGCCGACACGCTGGCGCTCGCCCAGGACTTCGTGGCCGCCCCGACGCGCGTGTCGTTCGGCGCGGCCCTGCGGTCGGACATCTACGGGTTCTTGCCGGGGTTCGGGCCCTGGGAGCGCCTTCGGCACAAGGTGTCGCCCTCGCTCAGCTACAGCTACTCGCCCGAGGTGCAGCCGACCGACCTCCAGAAGGAGGTGTTCGGCTCGGCGGTGATCAACCCCCGCAACGTGCTCACACTCGGGTTGAATCAGACGTTCGAGGCGCGTGTGCGCTCCGACGAGCCCGAAGAGGGGGACTCCACCTCGGTCGGCCTCGGGATGGAGCCCCAGCGTACCGAAGACGGTTTCCTGATCCCCGAGCAGGCCGAGACGCAGCTGCTGCTCGGCATCCAGACCTCGGCGCTCGCGTACGACTTCGTGGCGGATTCGACCGGACGGGTGGTGGACGGTCTCACCACCGCGTCGCTGAACAACACGATCCGGTCGGACTTCCTGCGGGGCCTGACCATCTCGATGCGGCACGACCTGTTCGAAGATCCGGTCTCGACGCCCGACGGGCTGACCGACAAGAAGTTCGCCCCTCATCTCGAGGGGATGAACTTCAACTACTCCTTCTCCAACCGGTCGAGCATCTTCCGCTGGCTCGGCTTCGGCGGTGGGGGAGGTGGTGACGACGATCCGTCGCAGGAGCCCGGGCAGGATCCCTTCGCCGGTCCCGGTGGCAGTGCCCTGGGGCAGTCGGGTGGCGCGGCCGATCAGGAGTCGATCGTACCCACGCAGACGGGGCGCTCCCTCGTGGGTGGCCGTGAGAGCGGACCGGTCGGTGCCTGGCAGCTGAACCTGGGGTATTCGCTGATCCGTCCCCGCGAGAGCTCGCCCGGGCAGGCCAGCCAGAGCCTGGCGGTCAACTTCACCCTGAAGCCCACCCAGGCCTGGGACATGTCGTGGCGGACCAGCTATGACCTGGAGAACGGCGGGTTCAACGACCACATCATCCGTTTGACCCGAGACATCCACCGCTGGCAGGCGAACTTCGATTTCCTGCAGACGGCGAACGGAAACTGGACGTTCCGCTTCGAGGTTTCGCTGACGGACAACCGGGACCTGAAGTTCGACTACCAGCAGCGCAGCATCGACCGCGGAACCACCCAGCGTCTGCCCTTCTGACGGGCGCACCGGGATCGGTCACTCGCCGGGAAGTCCCCCGAGGAGGGGCACGGGGTCGACCGGGCGTCCCCAGCGCCACACCTCGAAGTGGAGGTGCGGTCCGGTCACGTCGCCCGTGGCGCCGCTGAGGCCGATGATCTGACGCGCCTCGACCGGCTCACCCGTCCGGACTCGGCTCTCCGAGAGGTGTGCGTAGACCGTGAGGACCTCGCCGCCGTGGTCCATCCAGACGACGGTTCCGTAGCCCCGCATGGTCCCGGCGAAGCGGACGGTGCCGGGCGCCATCGTCCGGATCGGAGTGCCCTCGGGGACGGCGAAATCGACGCCGCGGTGCAGGTCGGGAAGCCAGCCGCGCCATCGGATGCCGTAGGCCGAGGTCACGGGCGCCTCCACGGGCCAGCGAGGCACGACGCAGCCGGACGCCACGAGCGCGAGCAGGGCGGCCGTCCACACCCGCGGCGCGCGCCGAGACCGCGGCCCCATTCGGCTCACGGG
>JAHHMJ010000332.1 GCA_018678395.1 Gemmatimonadota bacterium
TGGCCGCGTTGGCCGCGTTGGGCCCGGCATCGACGTCCGTCGCGGCGCAGGACGACGTCGAGATGCTGGGTCGTCCCTACGGTGCGCGGCCGCCCGCGGCCTACTACGAGCTGAAGGCGCGGCACCCCGGGGCCTTCGAGTTCTCGCGGGGCTGGCGTGCCCGCAATCCACGCCTCGACCGCGTCGGTGAGGATGCACGGGGCCGTCCGGAGTTTCGGATGCGGGCGGACGCGGGAACGTCGGGTGTGCGGCGGGACACGGGCGGGCCCCCGGTGTTCGCGGCTCTCGGCCGCCGCAACGGCGTGGTCGAGGGCACGTTCCGGTTTCCGCTGCTGCTCGGGACGTTCGCGGCCCAGGTCGGGCCGGCGCCGTTCTCCGTACCCGAGGTTCAGCGCGAGTTCTTCGACGGCCCCAATTCTCGCTACAAGACCGTTCGCGAGTACTACGACGAGGTCTCGGGCGGGCGGGTAGCGCTCCTCGGGGAGACCTACGGCTGGGCTCAGGCGGGACTGACCCGCATCGAGACGACCGCCGGGGTGAGTGCGCTGGGTGGCCGCGTCGGCCTCTTCATTCAGCAACTGCTGACCTCGGTCGACGACGGCTCGATCGACTGGGGGAGCTACGACAACGACGGCCCCGACGGCGTTCCGAATTCGGGCGACGACGACGGCTTCGTCGATGTGCTCGCGATCCTGCACCCGGGCTTCGGGGCCGAGTGCGGGGGTGCCGGGCTCGAGGACCGCGTGTGGTCGCACAAGTGGTCCCTCACCGATGCGTGGTTCTCCATACCCGAAGACGAGCGCCCGTCCGAAGGGGTATTCACGACACAATCGACGTCGGCGTCCGGCGGACCGATCCGGATCGACGACTACACCATTCAGCCGCTGCTCTCGTGCAATGCCTCGTCGATCAACGAGATCGGAGTGCTGGCCCACGAGCTCGGCCACGGGTTCGGACTTCCGGACCTCTACTGCACCACGTCGGGGTGCGCGTCGAACGGAATCGGACGGTGGGGTCTCATGGGTTCGGGCGGCTGGGGCTGCGGCAGCCACGATCCGGCCCGGCCGTGCCATCTGAGTGCGTGGAGCAAGGCCGTCCTGGGCTGGGTCGAGGTCGAGACCCTTCTGCCGGACGTGGACCACGGCGCGCTCTCGCTCGAGCCGGTCCAGTCCTCCGGCCGCGTCCTGCGCATCGACGCTCGGGACGGATCCGACGAGTACTTCCTGCTCGAGAACCGGCAGGCACTCGGATTCGACGAGGGGGTCTTCGCGCCGGGGCTGCTGGTGTGGCAGATCGATCCGGACTTCATCGCAGAGCGCTGGCCGTTCAACTCCGTCAACGGACGGGGGGATCACCTCGGGGTGTGGCTGCGACAGGCCGACGGGCGGTTGGACCTCGAGGGCGGTGTGAACCGGGCGGACGCCGGGGACCCGTTCCCGGGGTCTACCGGCACGACGGCGTTCCATGCCGGTGCGGCGCCCGCCTCCTTTACGCACGATGGCGGGGCGGCCGGGGTCACGCTCACCGAAGTCGCCGATGCGGGCGGGGGCCTCGTCAGCTTCCGCTCCATCAGCGGCTACCGATCGGTCAGCGTCGACGTCCAGGGGAGTGGCGCGCCGGGGCTGGTGCTCGTCGACGACGAGCCGCTTCCCGCCGGGGGCGCCACATACCTGCGGGCGCCCTTCCAGGGAGTGGTTCTCGCCGCCGAGGCCGGAGAGTCGCTCGGAGTCGGGGTCCGCAAGCCCTTCCTGGAGTGGGCCGACGACCCCGGCGCGTCGAGAATCCGCGTTCTCGTGACCCCTCGGGACGAGGATGCGGCGGTCACGGCGGTGTATGGCTCCGAAGAGGTGCAGATCACGGCCGAAGTCGAGGGGGGCATTCTGGACGTCGTGCCGGGCGCGGTGGTCACGACTCCGGGATCTCCGGATCTGTGGGTGCCGCTCGGCGAGCCGATTTCCCTGAGGGCCGATCCGGCGCCGGGCTTCGCGTTCGTCGATTGGACCGGGCAATGGCGGGGTCGCGGCAATCCCTTCGATTTGACGCCGCTGGCCCCCGTGACGGTGGGCGCCGAGTTCGGGATCACGTTCCTCTCGCTTGCGCGGGCGCTCGCCCTGGACGGGACCGCGCTGCCGCCCGCGCTGGCCGGGGCGCTCGACGCCGACGGCAACGACAACGGACGCTACGACGTGGGCGACCTTCGGGCATATCTGCGCAGTGGTGCGGGAGGCTCGCAATGAGACGTTGGGCCGTGCTGCTCCTCAGCGTCGCCTTCGCGGCCGCGTGCTCCGACGACCCTCGGGGACCGGGCACCCTCGAACTCGTGGTCAGGGGTCCCGCTCCCCTCGGGGCGGCCGTGGTCCAGATCACCGGATCGGGAGTGACCGGGGCCGCGGGTGCCGTGCCCGGCTGGGTCGAGTTGATTCCGGTCGCCCCGTCCGGGTCGACACCGGTGCACCGGCTGGTGATCGTGCAGGAAGCCGCCGGGGATCTGCGCGTTCGGCTGG
Source organism: Gemmatimonadota bacterium (assembly GCA_018678395.1). Taxonomy (GTDB): domain Bacteria; phylum Gemmatimonadota; class Gemmatimonadetes; order Longimicrobiales; family Gaopeijiaceae; genus Gaopeijia. Next base: position 2,505 of record JAHHMJ010000332.1, read on the forward strand.
CCGTCTCGGACGTTTCGGCACTGCCACCGCGGGCCGTCGTGCTGGAGGCATCCGACCGCTTCGATCTCCCCGTCGTGAACCCGGGCTCCCTCGAGGTCGCCTTCGGCCGCTGAGCCCGCGGCGAGCGCCTTGCCTCCGCACCGGCCTTCCGGCACTATTCCTCGACTCCGTGCCCCGGGTCCGAGCAGCGCTCGACCGGGGCACCTCTTCACACGCCGCCTCCCCCGCTCCCTGCCACTCCGGATTCCCATGACGACCTCCACATGGGTGACCATGATCGTGATCGTCGGGTTCGTCTGGGGTGGGTTCGTCACGGCCGTATACACGGCCTTCCGCAAGGAGTCGGGTAAGGCCGACTGACCCCGCCGCGACGTGCCCAGACGCGACGACCTCCACAGCATCCTGATTCTCGGGTCCGGGCCGATCATCATCGGCCAGGCCTGCGAGTTCGACTATTCCGGAACCCAGGCGGTGCGCGCCCTCAAGGAGGAGGGCTACCGCGTGATCCTGGTGAATTCCAATCCGGCCACGATCATGACCGATCCCGACATCGCGGATCGGACGTACATCGAGCCCCTCACCCCGGAGTGGGTGGAGCGGGTCATCGAGCGCGAGAGGCCGGACGCCATCCTCCCTACCATGGGTGGACAGACGGCGCTCAACATCGCGATGAAGCTCCAGGAGACCGGCGTGCTCGACACGTACGGGGTCGAGCTGATCGGCGCGAACGCGCGGTCGATCGAGATGGCCGAGGATCGCGAGGAATTCGCGGCGGCGATGGACCGGATCGGGTTGGCGGTCACGACCGGGGGCTTCGCGCAGTCGCTCGACGAAGCGCTCGAAATCGTCGAGGAGACCGGATACCCCAGCATCATTCGACCCTCCTTCACGCTGGGAGGCACCGGAGGGGGCATCGCGTACAACCGGGAGGAGTTCGAACTCCAGATCCGAAAGGGCATCGACGCCTCGCCGATCGGTGAGGTGCTGGTCGACCGGTCGGTGCTGGGGTGGAAGGAGTACGAGCTCGAAGTCGTCCGGGACGGGGCGGACAACGTCATCATCATCTGCTCGATCGAGAACCTCGACCCGATGGGTGTGCACACGGGCGACTCCATCACGGTGGCGCCGGCCCAGACGCTCTCGGACGTCGAGTATCAGGAGATGCGGGACGCGGCCATCAAGATCATCCGCGAGATCGGGGTCGAAGCCGGGGGCTGCAACATCCAGTTCGCGGTCAGCCCCGAGACGGGTGAAATGCTGATCGTCGAGATGAACCCTCGGGTGTCGCGCTCCTCGGCGCTCGCCTCGAAGGCCACCGGATTCCCGATCGCGCGCGTCGGGGCGAAGCTCGCGGTGGGGTATACCCTCGACGAACTCCCCAACGACATCACCAAGACGACGCCGGCCTCGTTCGAGCCCGTCCTCGACTACGTGGTGTGCAAGTTTCCGCGGTTCGCCTTCGAGAAGTTCCCCGAGGTGAATCCCGTGCTGGGCGTCCAGATGAAAGCCGTCGGCGAGACCATGGCCATCGGGCGCACCTTCCGGTCCGCCTGGCAGAAGGGGCTCCGCGGTCTCGAAATCGGTCGGTCGGGTTGGGTGACCGGAGAGCGGCTCGACGACGACGGACTGGAGTCGGATGCGCCCGACCAGCTCCTCGCGGCGCTCCGCCGTCCCACCGCGGATCGCCCGTTCCAGCTGAAGCGCGCGATCGAGGGTGGCATTCCGCTCGGCGAGATCTACGAGGCCACGGGCATCGATCCGTGGTTTCTGGACCAGCTGACGGACATCATCGAGCGCGAGCGGGAGTGGGCCGACGCCGACTCGATCGAACGCGATCACCTGCGTCGCATGAAGCGCGATGGCTTCAGCGACCGGCAGCTCGCCGATCTCCGCGGCGTGGGTGAGGCCGAGATCCGGGAGCAGCGCTGGACGTGGGGCATCCACCCGACCTACAACGTCGTCGACACCTGCGCCGGCGAGTTTCCCGCGGAGACCCCGTACTTCTACTCGTCCTACGAAGACGAGACCGAGTCGGTCGTCTCGGATCGCGAGAAGGTGGTGATCCTCGGCAGCGGGCCGAACCGGATCGGTCAGGGCATCGAGTTCGACTACTGCTGCGTGCAGGCCGTGCTCGCGCTGCGGGAGGCCGGGTACGAGACCATCATGGTCAACTCGAACCCCGAGACGGTCTCGACCGACTTCGACGTGAGTGACAAGCTCTACTTCGAGCCGCTCACGCTCGAGGACGTGCTCGAGATCCTGCGCCTCGAGCAGCCCAAGGGCGTCGTCGTCCAGCTCGGCGGGCAGACGCCGCTGAACCTGGCGCATGCCCTCGAGTCGCTGGGCACGCCCATTCTGGGCACGAGTGTCGATGCCATCGACCGGGCGGAGAACCGTGAGCGGTTCGAGAAGGTCTGCCGCGCGATCGGAGCGCGGGTCCCGGACAACGGGACCGCGACGAGCACGGAACAGGCCGTGGAGATCGCGCGCAGGATCGGCTATCCGATCCTGGTGCGCCCGTCGTACGTCCTCGGTGGGCGGGCGATGGAGATCGTCTACGACGAGGACTCCCTGCAGGGCTACTTCGATCGGGCCGTCCGGGCCTCTCCGGATCATCCGGTCCTCATCGACCGGTTCCTCGAGGACGCCTTCGAGGCCGACGTGGACGCGCTCGCCGACGGGACCGATGTGGTGGTCGGAGGCATCATGCAGCACATCGAGGACGCCGGCGTCCACTCGGGTGACTCGGCGTGCGTCCTGCCACCGTACCTGCTGTCCGGCGAGACCCTGGACGAGATCCGGGAACTGACGCGGAAGTTCGCGCTGGAACTCGACGTCCGGGGGTTGATGAACGTCCAGTACGCGATCCGGGACGGGACGGTCTACGTTCTCGAGGTGAATCCCCGCGCGTCGCGGACGATCCCCTTCGTCAGCAAGGCCACGGGCGTCCCGTTGGCCCGACTCGCGGCCCGCGTCATGGCCGGCGAGCGCATCGCCGACCTCGGGATTCCGGCCCAGCCGGCCGTCGGGGGCGTCGCGGTCAAGGAGGCGGCATTCCCCTTCAACCGCTTCGACGTCGACATCCTGCTCGGCCCGGAGATGCGCTCCACCGGCGAGGTGATGGGCTTCGACGACTCGTTCGGCATGGCCTTCGCGAAGGCGCAGGTGTCGGCGGGTAACGCGCTGCCGCAGGCGCCGGGCACGATCATCGTCACGGTCAACGACCCCGACAAGGAAACGGTCACGCCGATCCTCAGACGCTTCGTGGACCTCGGCTTCGAGATCCTGGCGACGGGCGGCACGCAGCGGCACCTGTCCCGCCTAGGGATTCCATGCGACCGCATCTTCAAGTCGGGAGAGGGACGCCCGGACATCGTCGACAAGATCGTCAGCGGTGAGATCGCGCTTCTGATCAACACGCCGCTGGGCAAGAAGTCCCAGTACGACGACTACGCGATGCGGCGTGCGGCCATCACCTACGGCACGCCCTACGTCACCACGATGTCGGCCACCAGCGCCGCCTGCGACGCCCTCATCGCGCTCGGCACCCGGAGCCACGAGGTGCGCTCGCTGCAGGAGCGTGTGGCTGCGGCCCTGGGCACGGTAGCCTCTCCGGATTGACGGTGCCCGTCGGGGCGACCCGCCGGACCGGCAGAGCCTGTCCCGGGGACCTCACGGGGGAGTGCCCGGGACGGGGTGGGGGATCGCATCGGAGCCGCAGTTCTGTGCTTGTTCTCGGCGACAAACCGCTCACTCACAGGGGGCGGACGTCGATACTCGTTACACGGTTGTCACCGTGGGCGGGTAGCCGTCCACCACTGCTCACCCGTGAGGGGTCCCACAGGACCCAGCTGCGAGCACATGCGCCCCCCCGCCCGCCGTGCCCATGCACCCAGTGGCTTCACGCTGCTGGAGATCGTGATCGTGGTGGCCATCCTCGGCCTCCTCGCCGCGCTCGCCATTCCGGCGTATGGCCGGGTCGTGGAGAAGGCGCGCATCGCCCAGGCGATCGGGGACATCAAGGCCATCGGGCAAAACGCTCTCGCATACGAACTCGAGAACGGACGCCTTCCCTCGGGGCTGGACGAGTTGGGCATGGGGAGCGTCGTCGATCCCTGGGGCAACGACTACGTCTACGTGGTCCTGTCGGACAAGGGAAAGGGGGCGGCGGGCGCACGGAAGGACCGCTTCCTGGTGCCCATCAACTCCTATTTCGACCTGTACAGCAAGGGGCCGGACGAGAGTTCCGCCCTGGCGCTCACGGCCAAATCGAGTCAGGACGACATCATCTGGGCGAACGACGGCGGCTTCGTCGGATCCGGAGCGCAGTACTGACATGGCCGATCGGATGCTCCGGACCCGGGTCGCGCGTCGTGTCGTCGCGACGTTCCTGTTGGCCGCCCTCCTGCCGATCGGGGTCGTCGCGGGGCTGTCGTACGTAGCCGTCACCGGGCAGCTGGAAGACCAGAGTCGGAAGCGGCTCGCCCAACTCGCCAAATCCGCGGGCATGAGCGTCGTCGAGAGTCTGTGGTATGCGCGTACGAACCTCGATCAGATGGTCCATTTCGACGCCCTGTCCGACCCGGAGCGCCCACTCCCCGGAGTCTTCCGGGGCGCCGCCCTGGTCGTGGACGGAGAGGTGGCCGTGCAGAGGGGAGATGCGACCCCCCTTCCGGAGGTCGGCCGGGCCGAGGTCGATCGCGCCGGGGCTCTGTTGCGGGCGGTGCCGGGCCGACAGCCCCGGGACGTGTTCGTTTCGGTCGCGGGTTCGGCGCCGGACGAGGTGCTCTGGGGACGGGTCTCCGCCGATTCCCTCTGGAGCAGGGCCTTCGCCTCGGCCACGCTTCCCACGACGGGCGCCGTCTGCGTCTTCGACGCCGAGGGACGGCCCCTCGCGTGCGGTCTCGATCACGGTGAGGAACTCGCGTATAGCGTGTCCGCGTTGACGGGCCCGGACGGGGGAGGAGAGGTGTCCCTGGGCGGGGAGACGCACCTCATCGCCGCCTGGGACATCTTCCTTCCGGCCTCGTTCGGGTCGGATCCGTGGCGCGTCCTGGTCAGCGAGGCGAGGGGCGACGTCTTCGCGCCCATGCGGACGTTCTCCACGACGTTCCCGCTCGCGCTGGTTCTCGGGATCTCGATCATCTCCCTGATGGCGAACGTCCAGATTCGACGGACGATGGAACCGCTGCTCCGCCTCATGGAGGGCACGCGGCGGGTCGGCATGGGAGATCTCGACACACCCGTGGTGGTCGACTCAGACGACGAGTTCGGTGAACTCGCGGGCAACTTCAACCGGATGACGTCGCAGCTCGCGGATCAGTTCAAGTTCCTGGATGCGGGTCGCGACATCGCCGAGGCCTCCCTCTCCCGACTCGAACGCTCTGCCGTGGTTGGGTCCCTCATCGAGGGGTGTGAGCAGATCACTCCGGGGCGTCGCGCGGCGGTACTCGATCTCGACGGTGCGGAGGCGTGGCGACGGGCGGACGAGCGATCCACCCGAGCGACGAGAGTCGCCCTCGTGGGGGCGGACGGCGGGGTGCAGGTCGTCGCGGGTCGCGAACTCCTTCCACGCGACCCCGGTGTCCGGGTCGGGCTCGGAGACGAAGCTTTCGCCGCCCTGATGAAGCAGGGATTCACCGAGACCGACACACCGGTCGAGCTCTTCCCCCTCCGCCTCCGGGGAGGGGTCGAGGGAGCGCTGGCGGTCGGAGCCTGCGAGGGTCGGACCATGAGCGATGTGGATCGCGCGAGGATCCAGTCGTTGGCGGCGCGGGCGACCCTCGGCCTGCAGGGGGCCGGACTCGTGGAGGAGCTCGGGGAGATGGCGTGGGGAACGATCCGCGCTCTGGCCAGAGCCATCGACGCCAAGTCGCACTGGACGGCGGGCCATTCCGAGCGGGTGGTAGCCCTCGCCCTGGCCCTGGGCCGAGAAATGGGTTTGGCCCGGTACGATCTCGAGCTGCTCAAGAGAGGTGGCTTCCTTCACGACGTCGGCAAGATCGGAGTTCCGGCGAGCATTCTGGATCACCCGGGGCGTCTGTCCGACGAGCAGTTCGACGCCATGAAGCAGCACCCCCTGATCGGCGTTCGCATTCTCGAGCCCATCGAGGCGTTCCGTTCGTCGCTACCCATCGTCCGCAGTCACCACGAGCGGTGGGACGGCACGGGGTATCCGGAGGGCCTTCGGGGCGAGGAGATCGATCCGCTCGCGCGCATTCTGGCGGCGGCCGACGTCTTCGACGCGATGGTCTCCACGAGACCGTACCGCGAGGCACTCTCGCAGGCCACTGCGCATCAGTACATCCGCGGCGAGGCCGGCAGCCACTTCGACGTGGACGTGGTCGGAGCCCTGTCCAGGGTGTTGGCGCTGGGGTGGGTCCACGATCAAGAGGCGATATCGGAGCTCGATCATGCGATCTGAAACCGCCGTCCGAACGTCGTTCCCGCGGTGGGGCTTCGTGCCCCTGCTTCTGCTGGGGTTGGTCGTCGCGCTCTTCGCCCGCGATCGCGGCGACGCGAATGAGCCGATGGAGCTTCCCGTCGAGCTCTGGGGTACCTGGACGACCGCTGATCCGCAGTATGAAGGCAGGGCGCTGGAGTTCGCCGAGAACTGGTTCGTCGTCTACCGTGGCGAGTCCGGCCCAGCCGCGTACCGGGTCCGTGAAGTCGAATCGGTGCCCACCCCGGTGGGGCGGGCGTACCGAGTCGTTCACACCGATGAGGTCGAAGACCTGCAAACCCTGGAGTTGTTGATGCACGACGACGGCAGCCTGTACCTGAGAAATCCGCCGCACGTGGTCTGGCGACGTCGGTGAGTCGTACCGCGTTCCTGCTTCACCCCGCGTCCGCTCTGCACGACACCGGTTGGGGCCATCCGGAGCACCAGGGGCGGCTGCGTTCCCTCTCGTCGACGGTCGGGCGCGACATGCTGGCCCTGCACGGAAGGGTCGAGCAGATGCAACCGGTCGAGGCTTCCGAGGAAGACCTCCTCCGTGTCCACACCGCTGAACACGTCGAGACCATCCGCGCCGCCGTGGCCGCCGCGGCCCAGTCCGGCTCGCCGCTGGCGCTCGATCCGGACACGCTGGTGAGTGACGCCTCGTGGGATGCGGCGCTCGGTTCGGTCGGGGCTGCGATCGCCGCGGCCGGCGCCGTGGCCCGCGGCGATCGAAAGAACGCCTTCGTCGCTACCAGGCCGCCTGGCCATCACGCGACGCCGGATCGCGCCATGGGCTTCTGCCTCTTCAACACCATCGCGATCACCGCGCGGTGGTTGCAGGCGCAGCACCTCGCCGAGCGGGTGCTGATCGTCGACTGGGACGTGCATCACGGCAACGGGACGCAGGACGTCTTCTGGGAGGACCCGACGGTGGGCTTCCTCTCGCTGCACCAGTCCCCGCTCTGGCCGGGCACCGGCTCGGTCGAGGAGCGGGGTGGCGGAGCCGGGGAGGGCACGACGTGGAACGTCGAGCTTCCGGCGGGGACGGGGGGCGACGCCTATCGCGAGCGGTTCGTCGAAGCCGTCGACGAGGCCGTCGCCGTGGTGGAGCCCGATTTCGTGCTGGTATCGGCCGGTTTCGATGCCTTGGCGGGGGATCCGATCGGAGGGCTCGCGCTGGAGCCGGAAGATTTCCATACGCTCACGGAGGCGCTGATCGAGCGTACGATGGTGCGGGGAGATTCCCGACTGGTGGCGCTGCTCGAAGGGGGCTACGATCCTCGCAGAACCGGACTCGCGGCGGTGGCAGTGCTGCGAGCGATGGCCGGGGTCCGTCCCGCCGATCCGACCCTCCCGGCGACCGCGGGGTAGTCCCCTCACCGGAGGCAGCATCATGATTCAGCGTATTGTGGGCACGTCCCGTGCTCTTCTCTTTTCGGCCGCGATGCTCGCGGCGCCCGTAGCTCTCGCCGGCCAGGCCGCGAACGAGCTTCCCCCCGACGGCGAGGGCCCGTCGGAACGCCACCCGGCCGCACAGGGTGCGATCGACCAGCTCAAGTCCCCCTATTGCCCGGGGCTCATGCTCGAGGTCTGCCCCTCTCCCGGTGGGGCTGCGCTCAGAGACAGCCTCCAGGAGAGAGCGCTTCAAGGCTCCTCCGCCGACGAACTCGTCGACTGGGTGGTCGGCAACCACGGCGAGCACTGGCGGGCCATGCCCAAGCGATCGGGCATGTCACTCGTCCTCGCGTGGCTCGTGCCCCCCTTCGGCGTTCTCGCCGGTCTGGGCCTCGTGATCGTGGCGCTCCGCCGGATGCGCGCGTCCGCTCCGCGCCCTGCGACCCGCGAAGGTCCCCTGTCCGAATCCGAGGAAGCCCGCCTGCGCGAGGCGCTGCGCGAGTTGGACGCCGAGGAAGAAGCCACCTTCTTCTGAGGTGACCGTGAGTTCCTCGCCGGATTCCCGGGTACCGGGCCGGGACGCGCCGTCCATGCTGGATCTGGTGCGCCTGAGTCCGCGTCCCCTGTTCCCGCCGGGTGGCGAGCCGCTGTATCG
>JAHHMJ010000335.1 GCA_018678395.1 Gemmatimonadota bacterium
CCGTGATCACCTCTCTCGAGGTGACGTGCATAGGGACTCTCGGTTCTCGAAAGAGCGGTCCCCGAAAGCGGCTCGACCAGCTCGAGCAGGAGTTTGCCCGCCTGACCGCGCGCGCGGCGCGCGGACGACTCCGTCTCGCCGAGCCGAAGCGTTGCCTTCTCGATCCGGACGTCCTCCCATCGGAACGCACGCGAGTAGAAGTCGAGTGCTCGATCGAGATCATCCGTCACGATGGTCGCTCGATCGATCGCGACGGACAGCTCTGGTCCTTCGCCGCTCTGCACCTCCGCGCCCTCGCCCGATCCCGGCGGCGGCGTGTCGCCGGTCGTCTGCAGCAACTCGAACATGCCGGGGCCGGTCGGCGTGTCGACGAATGCGAAGCGAATTCCCGGTTGCTCGCCCTGATCGACGCCGCCGCCGCCGATCTCCTCGAGGGCCGCGATCGCCTGCTCGCGATCTCGGCAGCTGATTCCCAGGTGCTGGAAGCCCGTGCCGTAGCGAGTCTGGTAGCCCTCGACTGCGTCGCGTCCCTCGTGGACGTGAATCAGCTCGACCTGCACTGCCCCGGCCATGCCGAGCGCGACGTCGGTCTTCTTGGGGCCCGACCAATCTCGATAGTGAGCCTCCGGCACGGGCGCCGTGAAACGATGGAACGGCCCCCAGCCGAAGGTCGCAACACACTCGTCGACAGCCTCGTCCACGTCCTCGACGACGAAGCAGACCTGCGCCGGATAGAGCCGGGGAAAACGTTCTCGGGTCATGGGATCTCCTCTCGTACCGATCAAGTCTCGATCTTCGACTTCTTGGGGATGATCGTCGCATCCCTCTCCGACTACGGTGCTGGGCCGAATCACTACCCGCCGTACTTCACTCCCGTGACGGCAGATAGGATGGAACCTCGAGCAGATCGAGCTCCTGCGCGATGGCCGGTCCGCGCAAGCAGGTCTCGGCCTTCCACGCTTCGCTCGGCTCGTTGTCGGCCAACCACGCCACGACTGCAGCGATGCTCGAGGCACGCGTCGGCTTGAATCGGTCCAGCACGGCCTCGTCGATACCGCTCGCCTTCATCAACTCGGTCACGACCATACCGGGCTCGACGTTGAAGATGCGAAGCCCCGCATCCGGGTGTTCGGCACGGAGCGCTCCAGCCAACCGTGCGAGCGCAGCCTTCGAGGACGGATAGGCGAAGCCCCAGCCTCCTTGATCGGCGGGTGCAGGCGGATCGATGAACGCAGTGGCGGAGAGCATGTTGACGATCGTTCCCCCACCCTGTTCGATCATCTTGGGCAGAAAGCTCTGGACCAGGGCGACCGGCGTCAGCACGTTTCCCTGGTAGATGGCATGCAACTGATCCAAGGTGACGTCGAGCAGACGCTCCTGGACTCCAGCCCCCTGATATACGGCATTGTTGAAGACCAGATCGATCCGACCGAATTCGTCGAGGGTTGACCGGGCCGCCTTCTCGACCGCCTCCGGCTCCAGGATGTCGGCTTGAAGGCAGAGCGCCTTGCCTCCCTCGGCCTCGAGTGCCGCCGCGGTGGCGCGGAGACTTCCCGGGAGCGGAGCGACCTTGCCGACGTGGTCGTACGCCTCCCCGTCGCCGAGGGTCCGGGCGGTGATCGCAACATCGAAGCCGGCGCGTGCAAGCGCGACCGCGGACTCCGCGCCGATGCCGCGGCTCGCGCCACTGACGAAAGCAACTCTTCGATCCATGCAATTCTCCAGGGAAGCCTTCGCGTGATCGCGACGAAGACGTCCTCTACACGTCCTCTATATAGAAGGAACGTAGTGGCCCGTGATGAGGGGAAGATCGGCGTAGGTGCGAATGCCGGCCGCGGCCTCGCACACGACCGGGATCGCGGACACCACCGGCATGGCCGTGATCACGTTTGCCATGTCGATATAATCCTCGAGGCGATCGGCTCTCTGCGGACGAAAGCGCACACGCGTCTGCACGTTCGGATTGCCCTCGACCTCCATCGTGTAGCCATGATGAATCGGCCATTCGGGTTCGAGGCCGGGGCCCGCAGCCCAGCAGACGTCGAGCTCGAGAACGGCCTCGCTCTCACCTTCCGTGAAGGCCTGCCACTTCGTCTTCTGCCGTGCAATCGTGCCCGCCGGCATCTCGAATCCGAAGTACTCTCGGTCGTTCGGCGTGATCGCCCACTCGAGACTGAAGCGTCGCTCGCTAACGGGCACCTTGAGCATGGCCGCCATCACGTCGAGACATTCATCGTAGAAGCCCAGCACGTCGCGGCTGGCCTGTTCCCACTTGGGATCGGGAGTCTTCCCCCAGCCGAGATTTTCGTAGTTGCGAATCGCGTGATAGTGCGAGGCGTCGACCGACTCGAGAAACCGCACGCGACGAAAGTTCTGGCTCACGGTCGCCATGTTCGCAGCGATGTAGTTCGCGAAGCCGGGGAAGATGCCAGAGCCGAAGAGGCTCACGCCGCCCGCCCGGGCAGCCCTCTCGACGCGAGAACGCGCCGCTTCACCGGCCGAGCGGATGTTCGTGAGGTTGCTCGCCACGACGTTCACCCCGCCTTCGAGCAAGCGGCAGACCACGTCGATGTCGGGGTGATTCGGCGTATAACACAC
>JAHHMJ010000612.1 GCA_018678395.1 Gemmatimonadota bacterium
CCGGGCCGCCCGGATCGGCCCGCGCGGTCGTAGCGTCCTACGACGGGGGGGCCGCCACCGCGTCGAAGGTCGCGAACATGCTTTCCAGCGCCGGTTACGAGCTCCTCTCGCTGGACGCCTCCGTGGATGCGATGCGACAGTACACGAATCTCGGCGCGCTCTATCTCGATACGCACGGTACGGCGGCGATTCGTCCACGGAGGCGTGCCGACGGGACGCTCGACACCAGCGAGCAGGTTTTCGCCCTCGAGACCGCGACGAAGGTGCGGGGTCTCAACCTCAGCGCGTACACGACCGAACTCGAATCGGGTGTGCTGACCTACCTGAGCAGCGTGAATGCCGACGGTACCACGACGTCGAAGCTCGCCATCACCGAGCGGTTCATCGCCGCTCATTGGAGCTTCGCCGACGGAGTGGTCATGGTTCACGCCTGTTACGCGGGCGCGGGGCCCTTCACCCAGGGCGGGCTCGATCTGGACCCGACGATTCTGCAGTTGGCGACCCTGGGCGCGGGCGCGGATGTCTTCGTGTCCTTCGACCACCTGACCTGGGCGTCGTATGCGGAGCCCAGCATCGTGTTCTTCTGGGACCGCCTGCTCGGAGCCGACACCTACGACCGGAAGGATCCCCCGCTGCGGCCTTTCCCCGTGCCGGAAGTCCAGGCGGCGATGGGGACGGAGGGGCTTCTGGAGTTCACCCGTCCGAATATGAGCTTCCTGGGCATCGGAATCGGGGGAAACACCGTGAACGTGACCTTCGACGGTGGGAGCGAGCAGACCACGCTGGCCCCGAGCATTCGCGAAATCGACATGGTCGATGACGTCGCTCAGGGTGATGGCACGCTGACCGCTCACGGCTGGTTCGGCGATCGGCAGGGGACCGTCGAGGTCGAGGGTACATCGGTGACCGTGCAGAGCTGGTCGCCCGAGACCGTCGTGGCCCGTGTGCCCTTCGAGGCCTCCGGGTCGGCGGGGCCCATCGTCGTGAAGACGCCCGATGACATCGAGAGCAACGAGGTCCCGCTTACGGAGTGGCGAGGCACCCTCACGGCCACGACCGACCTGGTCGGCAACGTCCAGGCTCAGGCCGAAGTCGACTTCCGCTTCCGGGCCGATGTGCATGGCTTCCGGACCTCTGCGACGGGCGACCCCCAGAACCGGATCGTGGACGTGTACATGAACCCGGCGTCGAGTGGCACCAGTCGGGGGTCCGGGAGTCACACCTATTCGGATGGCAGCACGTTGTCGGCGAGCGGCTCGTACGACCTTCGGATCCTGAACAAGGCCGAAATCGACAGCCGCATCGTCCCCCCGACCAGCAGCGTCCTGGGGGCCACCATCCAGTTGCGCCCCGATGCCGGTGAAGCCGAGATCTGCGTGATTCTCTGGGGCGAGGTGGACGTCGCCTCGGATGCATCGCCCCCGCAGCGTACCGTGCTCGTGTACGGGTCGGCGCCGTTCCTCGTCCAGGGAGGCAGTCTGGGGCTCTTCGGGTGCGCAACGGTGAGCATGGACCGCTCGAGCTTCCGGATCGACTCGTTCAGCAAGGAGTTCCAGTCGGACGACGTCACCTATCGCATCGAATGGACGGAGATGATCCCCTTCGCCGCGCCCGACGGCCGGACGGCAGGATGACCGACGCGGCCCGGGAGCGGTCGCCCACGTCGCCGGCACGCCCGTGAGCGCTCCCTTCGACTACGGGCGGCGCAGTCGGGACTATGCGGTTCACCGCCATGGGCCGCCCAGCGAGATCTACGAGCGGCTGGCGAAGTGGATCGACTTTCGGGGTGCCGAGGTGCTGGACGTGGCCACAGGACCGGGCACCGTGGCGTTCGACCTGGCGCGCCGAGGCGCGACCGTGACCGGGGTCGACATGTCCGAGGCGCAGGTCGAGGCGGCTCGGGTGCGAGCCGCCGAGTTGGGCCTCGACGGTTACACGTCGTTCCGGGTGGCGCGGGCGGAGGACACGCGTGAGCCCGAAGCGTCCTTCGACGTGGTGACGGCGGGCCAATCCTGGCACTGGTTCGACGGACCGACCGTCGCCGGCGAAGCGCGGCGCGTCCTCCGTCCGGGGGGCACCCTGGCGATCATCGCCTACTCCTACCTGGCCGCGCACTCGGACGTCGCGGGCGACAGCGAGTCGTTGATCCTCGAGTACAATCCCGGCTGGACCATGGCCGGATGGACGGGGCTCTTCCCGCAGTGGGTCGAGCACGTGATCCAGGGCGGGATGGAGTTCGTCGAGCAGTTCTGCTGGGACTACGACGAGCTCTATTCACATGAGGACTGGCGGGGACGGATTCGCACGTGCAACGGCGTGGGGTCCGGAGGGATGTCGGCCGAAGACGTCGAGGCCTTCGACGCCGCCCACGAGGCGATGCTCCGGGAACGCTACCCGGACCCGGTGCCGATCCGCCATCGGCTCTGGTGCGTCGTCGCCCGCCGGGACGACACCTGGCGACGGAATCAGGTGCACGTCGGATCCGGGCACGGACGGCGCTCCACGGGGCCCAGATAGGTGTCCAGCCAGTCCAGGACGTCGCGAATGAAGTCGGCTCGGGGCGGGATGTGGTCGGTGTCGTAGAGCCGCAACGCCTTGTCGGCCGCCGGGGTCCCGAGGGCGTCGAACGTGGGCTGGATGCCCTTGTCCAGAAGGAACATGGTGTCGTAGCGGCCGCTGATCATCAGGGTGGGCGGCCGAACCCGGCTCACGTAATTCCAGGGATCCACCTCGGGCCGGCTGGTAAATGCCGTGGGAATACCCCCCGCGAGCAGGATGTTGGCCCGGACGCGCTCGTCTACGGCGGGGATCACGGTGCCCATGACGCCACCCCAGCTCATCCCGTAGAAGGCCAGCCGGCTCATGTCGATGTCGTCGCGGGTCTCGAGGTAGTCCAGGGAGCGCATGAAGTCCTGCACCAGCTCCACGGCGTAGTCGGAATAGGCCCGGGTCGCCGTTCCCATGTGGATGGGAACAAAGGTCGGATCGAAGCGATGGAAGGTCCCCTGGTAGGTGGGATAGGACACCGCGCGTCCGGCCGCGGGGAGGAAGGAGAGGAAGGTGTTGAATTCGAGCCAGTCCTCGAGGTGGTCCCGGTCTCCGCCCGCCAGCGCCTGAGATCCCGGGAAGTAGACCACGATCGAGTAGGGTGGCTCCACATCCCGGGGCAGGTGCAGGTATCCGGAGACGCGCTCGTCGTCGTAGGCGGCGCGGAAGCTGACGCGCTCCCGAATCCACCCGCGTGGCGACTCCTCCCTGGATTCCACGCTCGCGTCGAGGGGTGTGGCGTCGTATTCGAACTGCGCCGCATAGATCCGGAAGATCTCCTCGGATACGGGGTCCTCGGAGCGGAGGTCGCGCGGCACGCCGAGGGTGAACGGTTCGAAGAACTGCTCCGGCACCGCGTCCCGATCCGGAATGTGTGCCAACCGGAAGCCGTTCTGGGGCGACCGGTCGAGGGGGGGCAGCGTTGCGACGTTGTAGAGGGCGTAGGGGTTGTCGTTCCAGGCACCGCCCCGGATCACCCGACCGGCAACGGCCTCGTTCCAGCACCACTCGCGGACGTTGCCCGCCATGTCGAAGGTGCCGAAGGCCGAGAGGCTCGGGCGACTGCCCACGGCGACCGGCCCGGGTTCGTCGAAATTGCTGAACGGCGCCAAGGCGGTCATACCGCCCAGCTGGAACCATCGCAGTAGCGGCGTTCTCCGCCCGCTGGCCACCGCCCAGTGCACCGCGGTCGGAAGGCTCGCACCGGCCCACTCGGCGTACGCGGCGGCCTCGTACCAGCTCACGCCGGCCACCGGGTGTTCGGCGCGCCCCGGCGGGTAGCTGCCACCTTCCCACGTCGCCGGGCCGGAAAGCCCGCTGCCATCGACGAATCGGGCCATCCCGTCAGCCCAACTGAGGGCCCGCCCGCCCTCCCGGAAGACGTGTGTCCAGAACTCGGGGCGACGGTAGCCCCCTGCGTCCAGGAAGGCCTTGAATTCCCGATTGGTGACCTCGTGTCGCCCGACGAAGAAGTCCGGAAGAGATCCCTGAGGCCCGTCTCCGCCCGGCACGCGGACCATGTCTTCGGGGATCGTTCCCGCGGGATCCAGCGTCCGTACCAGATTGTTGGCCACGACTCCGTTGGCGTCGGGTGAGAGATCCCACGACGAGTCCACCGCGCGGACGGGCTCGAATCCGTCTTTCTCGAGCCGCCATCGAAGAACGTCGATGGGTACCCGGACGCTCTCCAGGGGGGTGGTGCCCACGAGCGTCCAGGGTCCATCGGGTTGGTCGTAGGGCTTGTGGTACACACGAGCCCCGTCGGGCGTCGTGACCACGTCGATGTCGAGGGAAACGAGGGCGGCGAGTTCATCGAGCTCCGGGTCCTCGCCCAGGATCGCCTGGGCCTCCTGCACGAGACGGTACGGTTGCGCCATGTCGCGGAAGAGGTCGTTCTGGGCGATCATCTCGCGGACTGCGGGAAGGACCTCCTCCCGCACGTGGCGGGCCTCGGCCCGCCGTTGGGCCGACCACGCAGTCAGCAGGCCGAGCGCGAGAACGAGCGCCACGGCAGGAACCGCAGCTGCGGGTCGTCGAAGTTGCCGCACCAGCGCGCGCAGGTCCGCATACCCCGATGCGCGAGCGAGAGCGTCCGTGCGGTAGGCCCGCAGATCCGCCAGCATCTCGGAGGCGGACCTGTAGCGTCGGGCGGGATCCTTCTGCAGGGCCCGGTCCAGGATCCGTTGGAGTTCCTGCGGGACGGGCCGCGCGAGGTCCTCCGGGAAGTCCGGTTCCTCGAAGAGGATGTGGTGGAGGACCACCGGGTCGCTGCTGCCTCGGAAGGGCAGCAGACCGGAAAGCATCTCGTAGAGCACCACCCCGGTCGACCACAGGTCGGCGCGAGCATCGATCGTCTCACCGGACACCTGCTCCGGTGCCATGTAGGCGAGGGTCCCGGGGGTTTCGTGTGCCCGGGTCACCGTCGGTCCTCCACGCACCTTGGCGAGGCCGAAGTCCAGGATCTTCGCCTGTACCTTCTCCGTTACCAGGATGTTGGCGCTCTTGATGTCTCGATGCACGATTCCGTGGGCGTGCGCCTCTTCCAGCCCCTCGAGCACCTGCTCTGCGATCGACACGATCCGCTCGATCGACAGACGATCCTCGGCTACGGCGTCCTCGAGCGTCCGCCCTTCGAGGTACTCCATGGCGATGAAGGGCCGGCCTCCCGATTCGCCGCCTCTCCCTGTGCCGACTGCGTCGGAGTCGAGAATCGTACCGTCGTCGATGAGGGCGACCCCGACCTCGTGGATCACGCAGATGTTGGGGTGGGAGAGCGCCGCCGCCGCTCGCGCCTCGATGAGGAATCGGACGCGCGCGTCCGGATCGTCGGCCAGATCCGGAGGGAGGAACTTCAACGCCACCCGTCGTCGGAGGGTGGTGTCCTCGGCGAGATAGACCTCGCCCATGCCCCCTTGGCCGATCTTCTCCAGAACCCGGTAGTGACCGAACGTGCGTCCGATCATGGCCCCCACTCCTTTGGCCCGTGGGTCGGGCAGGGCTCGCCCTCACTAAGTGGACCCGTTTGTCAAGATATGATGTGGGGGGACGGTTCGACAGCGCCGCATGCCCTCCGAAGGCCGTCGGGGCCGGCGGCTGGAGGCCGGTCAGCCCTCGCCTGGCGGGAGGGGAGGGGCGTTCTTCGGCGGGGGCCGGAGGGTCTCCCGGTCGCCCCGCTCCGAGTGGCCGGCTCCCAGCGGGCGGTCCGCCGACATCTGCGCGACGGCCAGCTCCAGTTCAGCGGCGAACTCGACGGCGCGCAGCCGGTCCCTGCGCCGAATGCTCAGGACCAGCTCGGCAGGATGCTCCAACTCCAGGCCCTCGCCCCCGGCGAAGCGATCGAACGCCTTCAGATCGGCGGCGATGAGAACCACACGGGGCCGAAACCACCGACTCCACAGGTCGTCGGGGACTCGCGCACCGGCGACGGCCGATAGCGGAAGCACCACCTCCTCGACGGCGTCGACTTCCCGCTCGGTCTTCATGCCGCTTCCGAGCTTCTGGGTGCTCAGGGCGCGCCGCCACTGCACGACCAGTCGTTCCCCGTCGAGCACCAGCAGGCCGTGGACCTGTTCGACCCGGGTGATCATCTGCCGGGAGGTGTACTCGTCTTCGGAGCGCTTCAGTTGGAAGGGCAGCGCGGCGTGCGGCATGCGGGTGTCACCCCGGTTCGAGGATCCAGTCGTTCAGTGCGTAGTCAGGCGGGGCGTACCCAGGGGGCGCGCGATCAGGGGAGCCAGCGCTCCCCCTTCCAGCACATCTCCCAGAACGCCCATTCGTACCGAGACGATACCACGAAGATCTCCTCGACGCGGGCCCGTTTCTCGTCGGGGATACGGGCGCCGAGTCGATCGACTTCTCGCTTCAGCCACTCCGTCGCCTCCGCGAACTCGTCCGACGCGTACATCTCGATCCAGTCCTCGTAGCGGGGATCGGGCGACGGCCCCGCCTGGCGCATCCGCTGGGCGATGTGCAGGTAGCCCCACGAGCAGGGCAGCAGCGCAGCGAGCAGGTCGAGCGCATCTCCGTCGGCGGCCGTGCGCAGCAGGAAGTCCGTGTACGCCCGCGTCGTCGGCCACTTCTCGGCCTGCTCGAGCTCCGCGACCGCGATCCCGAATCGGGCCGCATACTGTCGGTGCAGCTCCATCTCGGTGTTGAGCGTGAGGTGCAGCACCTCGGCGTACCACGACATCGACTCCAGTCGATCGGCCTTGGTCACCGCCCACGCGAAGATGCGGGCGAAGTCCTTCAGGTAGAGGTAGTCCTGCACCACCCACCGAGCGAAGCGCTCCTCCTCGAGGGTGCCGTCGGCGATGCCGCGGACGAAGGGGTGCTCGAGCTGGGCGTCCCAGAGGGCGACCGCGGTGCGATGGAGGTGCGTCGAGAGCGGCGTGTCGTTCATGGGGGTCGATCCATCATGGGATTCAGGAGGCCACGAGGAATCCACGGCCTCCGGACGGTATTCGATCGTCCATTCTCGTGAAGGTGCCGTGGCCGGTTCAACGGGGTGGACGTCATACGCTCGCCTCCTTCCACCGCCCTCGCCGGAAGAGCCCCGCGGCCAGAAGCGCGAGCGTCGTGTAGGCGATCGCGATGGCCGCGAACACGCCGTTGGGCCCCCAGCCGAGGGGGTAGGCGAGCGCCCACGCGAGCGGGATCTCCCAGAGCCAGAAGCAGATCAGGTTGAGCCACGTGGGCGTCCAGGCATCACCGGCACCGTTGAACGCGGCCGACAACGTCATGCCGTGGCCGTAGAAGAAGAAGCCGGCCGCGACGATCCGCAGACCGTCGACGGCGTAGCGCGCCGTCACCGGATCGACCCCGAAGAGCCCCACCAGCGCCGGGGCGAACACCAGGAAGACGATGCCGGCGCCACCCAGGAAGACGAACGAGATCCACGATGCCTTCCAGACGGCCTCCTCGGCACGGTCGGGTTCGCCGGCACCCATGTTCTGGCCGACCATGGTGGCCGCGGCGTTCGACAGACCCCACGCCGGCAGGAGGGCGAAGAGCACGATGCGGATCGCGACGGTGTAGCCGGCCAGCGCTTCGGGACCGAATTCGGCGATGACCCGCACGAGTCCGACCCACGACGCCATGCCGATGAAGATCTGGAAGGTGCCGGTCGCGCTGAGCCTGATCAGCCGGGCGATGAGGTCCCACCGCACCCGGAAGTGGGCGAGTGTGATGCGAAGCCGATCGGAGAGCCGGAAGAGCGTGTAGACCTGCACGCAGACGGCGGTCCCGCGGCCGATCGAGGTGGCCACGGCGGCGCCGGTCACCCCGAGTTCGGGGAACGGCCCGATCCCGAAGATCAGAAGCGGGTCGAGGACGAGGTTCAGGCCGTTCGCGAGCCACAGGACCCGCATGGCGATCGCGGCGTCTCCCGCACCGCGAAACGCGGCGTTCAGCAGGAAGAGCATCAGGATGATGCCGTTCAAGCCGAGCAGAACGCGAGCGTACCCGAGACCCGCGGCGACGACCCCGTCGGTGGCGCCCATCAGTCGCAGAAGAGCTTCGGCCTGCCACGCTCCGACGATCCCGAGCAGCGCGGCGATCGCGGCCCCCAGGATCATGCCTTGAGCCGTGGCGGCGCCGGCGGCCTCGGGGTCCTTCTCACCGATACGGCGAGCCACGGTCGCGGTGACCCCGATCGAGAGTCCCATGGACACCGTGTAGATCAGCGTCATGAGCGACTCGGTCAGGCCGACCGCGGCGACCGACTCCGCCCCGAGCTGGGACACGAAGAAGATGTCGACGACCGCGAACACCGACTCCATGGCCATCTCCAGAACCATCGGGATGGCCAGGAGGAGGATGGCCGGCATGAGCGGACCCGTGGTCGGGTCCGAGTCGTGCCCGCGCAACGCCTTCATGAAGAAGGCCGCGCCGCGCCGCGCCCGGCCGTCCGGGACGGGGGATCGGCCGCGGGAGCGCGAAGCCGATCCTGGAGAATCGGGAGGGGTGGAGTCTGTCATCGGCACCTCGATCGTAAACGAAGAACGGCTCCCCGGGAGTCCGGGAAGCCGCGAGGTGCGCCGTGGAACGTCAGGCGGTCAGGCGAGCGACCCGGGAGGGGGCACGGCGATCTCGGTGACCTTGCGCATCAAGACGCTCCAGAAGGGGGGTGGGCCGGGGCCCGTTGCGATCTCTAGCTACGGGATTCGGGGGACGGGGTCAAGGACCCGCGTCCAGGGCCCGACGCATGACCAGACAGTCGAGACCCGGCCCGAAGC
>JAHHMJ010000457.1 GCA_018678395.1 Gemmatimonadota bacterium
GCGCTCAACAACCTGGGCAACGTCCTGCGCGCGCAGGACCGCCTCGACGAGGCGTTGGACGCCTATCAGCGCGCACGGGCGGCGCGGATGGGGTTCGAACTCGCCGAGATCAACGCCGCGACGACGCTCCTGGCGCTGGGCCGGGTCGACGAGGCGGCGGCCACACTGGGCGCAGCCGCGGGCGGCGACGTCGCCGCGACGGCGGCGGCGCGGGTGCTGATGGGGTGGGCACTGGCCACCGACCCCGATCCGGCCCGCCGCCGCCCGACCCTGGCGGTGGGTCTGGTCGAGGACGTCGCGCGTCTGACCCGGAACGGCGATCCGTTCGTGCTCGACGTGCTCGCCGCCGCCTATGCCGGCGAGGGGGATTTCCCCCCCGCGATCGGCGCGGCGCAACAGGCGCTCACCCTCGCTCGGGCCAGCGGCGATACGGCGCTGGCCGAGGGCATCGCCGCGCGGATCGCGCTGTACGAGGCCGGGCGCCCCTACATTCGCTGAGGCTCGCGAGCCCCGGGAGTCGCGACTCGACGGAGATCGAGGACCCCGGTCACTCCCGGCTCTCGCCGCGCATCAGCCCGTTCACGATCTCGGCCGCGACCGAGTAGGGCGTCTCGTCTCCCCCGACGACCCGATCCGGCCCCGACGCCAGGTGCTCACGCGCCGTGGGATCCGCCCAGGCGCGGCGACGCAGCTCGCGTTCGACGACGTCACGGATGCGCGTCTCCGTCCGGGCCAGCCGCCGCACTTCCAGCTCTCCGCTCTCGACCAGGTGGGTCCGGTGCGCCGCGATGGCCGCCCGCAGCTCGACCAATCCCTCCCCCGCGTGGGCGACGGTCTTGATCACCGGGATCGTCCACCCCTCGGGGGGCTCCCAGCGACGCGACTCCTTCGGGGCCGCGTCGGACCCGATCCGTGACAGATCGACCCCGTGGTGCCCGGCGGTCGCATCGGGGGGGCCACCGGCTGGACCGCGCAGATGGATCGCAGCACGGATCTCCTTGAGCAATCGGTCGGCGCCCGGGCGATCGGCCTTGTTCACCACGAAGATGTCGGCGATTTCCATCAGGCCCGCCTTCATGGCCTGGATGCCGTCCCCCGACTCCGGGACCAGCACGACCACCACCGTGTCGGCGGCACCGGTGATCTCGAGCTCCGTCTGCCCGACTCCGACCGTCTCCACGAGAAGTCGCGGAAACCCGAAGCCGTCCATCAGGTCCAGCACCTCACGCGTCGTGGCGGCCAGTCCCCCGAGCGATCCGCGGGTCGCCATCGAGCGGATGAAGATGCCCGGATCCGTCGCCAGATCGTTCATGCGTATGCGGTCCCCGAGGAGCGCTCCGCCCGAGAACGGCGAGGTGGGGTCCACGGCGACGACGCCGACCTCTTCGTCCTCGGCGAGCCACGCCGACGCCAGTGCGGCGACGAGCGTCGACTTCCCTGCCCCGGGAGGACCGGTCACCCCCACGCGAGCCGCCCGGATCCCCGACACCAGCACGTGGTGGAGGAAGGCCTGGAATCCCGGACGTTCGTTCTCGACCAGGGTGATTCCCCGACCCAACGCCACCCGCTGTCCGGCTCGGAAGCGCTCGAGAAGGTCCTGAAGTCGTGCGGTGAGTTCGTGCATGCGGTCTAGCGGAAGGGCTCTCCCGGCCGGATGCCCCGGGCGTGCCGAAGCGGATTCTCCAGGAGGTGGGTCGGGAGGAAGAAGACGAGAACGAAGAGGAAGAGCGAGGCCAGCAGTCCGCCGGCCAGGAGCCACCAGCTCCGGACGGAGATGAAGAGAATCGAGGTGATGACGGCCGTAGCCGTGGCGAAGATCGACAGCAGGATCCGCCGGGCCTGCAGGTGCAGGAACCGCTCCTGCTGCTGGATGTCGCGGGGATGCACACGCACGCGCAGCTCCTCCCGCTCGGCGCGACCCACGAGGTCGCGCAGAGAACGGAGGGTCGTCTGCGCTTCGTCGAGAACGTTCTTGGCGACGGCTGCGGGCTCCCGCCCCGTCGTGCGTAGAATCTCCGACCGGAACTTCCCGACGACCCCGCGAATGAAGTGCAGCCCGTTGAACCGCTCGTCGTACTTGAAGCCGATGCCCTCGAGAAGGACGGCGGCCCGGAAGAAGTAGACGAGCTCCTGCGGCAGGATCAGAGGCCACGTGTAGAAGGTGTCGAAGAGCTCCTGAACCAACTCCTGAACCCGCTCACGCCCCGTCCCCTGGGCGCGATCGACGATACGCATGATCTCGATCGCGGCTTCCCGTATCTCTCCGCGGGACACCTCGGGCGAGATCATGCCGAGCTGGTACATGCCGTTGATGATGCCGTCCAGATCCTCCCGGCCGACGGCCAGCGCCACATTCAGAATCGTCTCCCGCGTCCAGCGCGGAATCTCGACCACCATCCCCCAGTCGAGCAGGATGACGGTGCCGTCGTCCTCGACGAGGATGTTGCCCGGATGCGGATCGGCGTGCAGAAAGCCGTCCACCATCATCATCCGCAGGTAAACGCTGGTGAGCGTCTCCATCGTATCGCGGAACGACAGACGCCCGCTCCGGAAATGCTCCTGCAGTCGATCGATCTTGGTGCCGCGGCAGTACTCCATGACCAGCACCCGTCGGCGCGTGTGCTCGCCGTACACGCGCGGCGTCCGAATCTTGCGCAGCGTGCGGTACGTCTGCTGGACGTGCTGGATGTTCTGCGCCTCACGCCGGAAGTCCATCTCCTCGCGGACCTTGTGGCTGAACTCCCGCACCACCCCGGTCAGCGCCCGCACGTGGTGGTTCGGAAAGAGCAGGTTGAGCCAGAAGAGGATCCGGAACGAGATGTCCAGATCGAGTGCGACGGTCTCTTCGACGTCGGGCCGCAGGACCTTGACCACGACTTCCTGACCACCGAGCCGGGCTCGGTGCACCTGTCCGAGGGACGCGGCCGCGAGGGGCTCGCGCTGGAAGTCCTCGAACACGTCGTCGGCCGGCTTGCCGAGCTCGGACTGGATGACGGCCAGAATGGCCTCCGCGGGGTCGGCGGGGACCTGATCCTGGAGCGTCCCGATCTCCGTCAGGTACGGCTCCGGGAAGATGTCCGCACGCGACGAGAAGATCTGCGCGAGCTTGATGAAGGTGGGGCCGAGTCCGGCGATGCGCCGCGTGAGTCGCTCCGCCCTGCGCTGGTGATGGTCGGCCGTCCGGGTAATGCCGCGCCCGATCAGGATCCACCGTCGGCGATCCCGCAGAAACGCCACGACGAACGGAAACAGTGCGAGGAACACGCGAACGGTTCGGCCCC
>JAHHMJ010000553.1 GCA_018678395.1 Gemmatimonadota bacterium
GGGGCCCGACGGAGCGTCCTCGACGGGCTCCGACGAGGGCTCCGCGTCCTCCGGGGCCAGTCGGTAGACGCGCAGGGACAGTCCCGGCAGGTCGATCTTCAGGCGGTGGTCCTGCCCCTTGAGCGGCTCGTCGTCGGTGTGGACGTCGACAGGAGCGAAGCGACCGAGTCCCCCGTACTCGGCCGCGTCCGAGTCCAGGATGCAGCGATAGCGGCCCGCGAGGGGAGCGGCCAGCGCGAAACCGGGTCTGTCGACCGGTGTGAAGTTGGCCGCGACGACCACGAACGATCCGGAGTCCGGATCCCGCCGCACCCAGCTGAGCATCGACCGCTCGGCGTCGTCGGGATCCAACCACTCGAAGCCATCCGGGTGGAAGTCCCGACGGTGCAGCGCGGGCTCCTCGACATAGAGCGCGTTGAGCGCCGTAACCCAGTCCCGAACGCCGCGGTGCGCCGGGAAGTCGAGCAGCTGCCAATCCAGGCTGTCGCCGACGTTCCACTCGTTCCACTGGCCGATCTCGGCGCCCATGAAGAGCAGCTTCTTGCCGGGCTGCGTCCACTGGTATCCCAACAGCACCCGCAGCTGTTCGAACCGCGCCTCGTACTCCCCGGGCATGCGACCGAGCAACGAGTACTTTCCGTGCACGACCTCGTCGTGCGAGAAGGGCAGCACGAAACGCTCGCTGAAGGCGTACATCAGCCCGAACGTGAGCCGCTCGTGGAGTCCCTTCCGAAAGAGGGGGTCGGTCGACATGTAGTCCAGCGTGTCATGCATCCAGCCCATGTTCCACTTCTGATCGAACCCGAGACCACCGTCCGCCACGGCGTGCGTCACCCGGGGCCACGCCGTCGACTCCTCGGCGATGACCACGGCCCCCGGCACCGCCTCGTGGAGCCTCTCGTTGAGCTCTCGGAAGAACCCCACGGCGTCCCAGTTCTCGTTGCCGCCCTCCGCGTTCGGCAGCCACTCGCCCTCCGGCCGGGAGTAGTCGAGGTACAGCATGCTGGCGACCGCATCGACCCGCAGGCCGTCGGCGTGATAGCTCTCCAGCCAATGGAGGGCCGACGAGACCAGGAAGGCTCGCACTTCGGGGCGGCTCACGTCGAAGACGTACGTGCCCCAGTCCGGGTGGTAGCCCTTACGGGGGTCCGGATGCTCGTAGAGCGACGTCCCGTCGAACCGCCCGAGGCCGTGTGCGTCGGTCGGGAAGTGGGCGGGGACCCAGTCCAGGATGACGCCGAGGCCGAGGGCGTGGGCCTGGTCCACGAACGCCCGCAGGTCGTCCGGTTCGCCGTAGCGCGTGGTCGGCGCGAAGTACCCGACGGTCTGGTAGCCCCAGCTCTCGTCCAGGGGATGCTCCATGACCGGCAGCAACTCGACATGCGTGAAGCCGAGTTTCTTGACGTACGGCAGCAGGCTGTTGGCCAACTCCCGGTACCCGAGCCATCCCTTGCTGCCGGTGCGCTTCCACGAGCCGAGGTGGACCTCGTACACCGACATCGGCTCGGAGCCCTCACGAGCCGTCGCCCGGCCCTCCATCCACCCGTCGTCGGTCCACCGGAATCGGCTCGGAGCCGCGACGACCGACGCCGTCGCGGGCCGCAACTCCATCTGAAAGCCCACCGGATCGGCCTTCACGTGCGCCCCGCTCGGTGCCGTGGCGATGTGGTACTTGTAGAGGGTCCCGGGACGGACCGCAGGCAGGAAGAGCTCCCAGACACCGGTCGCTCCGCGAGGCCGCATCGGATGCAGGGTGGCATCCCAGCCGTTGTGCGAACCCACGACGCTCACCCCGCGGGCGTGCGGCGCCCAGACCGCGAAACGCGTGCCCTGCACGCCCTCGAGTTCACAGGGGTGGGCGCCGAGCACTTCCTGTACACGGGGCTCTCCCCCCTCGAGGAATGCCCGGATGCGCGCCTCGTCCAGCACGGGTGTGAAGCGATAGGGATCATCCCACGTGACCGTCCTTCCGGTCGGATCCTCGGCGCGCAGCCGGTAGACGAAGGCGCCGTCCGCGTCGGCGACGCGCGCTTCGAAGAGCCCGGGGGCGACAGGCTCCATCGGCACGTCCGCACGACCCTCCCGGACCACCCGGGGGTCGCCCGCCCACGGCAGCCACGCCCGGACCAACCACCCGGCCTCATCCTGGGCGGGATGCTGGCCGAGGATGTCGAAAGGGCGCGGGCAGCACGCCTGCGGAAGCGCGTCGGCGAGTTCCTGATCCACGGCTGACTCCGAGCGGGACGACGATAGTGACCAACGGAGGTTGCACCCCGCCGCCCCGGACGTCTACCCTCCAATTCCTCCTCTCCTCCTGCCAGCCACCGAATGCCTACCGCCGCGGACTCCGCCTCCGACCCGACGGCCTCCCTGCCGGTCGTCCATCTCTGCGCCGAGTACTGGCCCTTCGCGCGCACCGGCGGTCTCGCCGAGGCCGTGCGCGGTATCGCGACCTTCCAGGCCCACACGGGTCGTCCCACGGCCGTGGTGATGCCGTTCTTTCGGTCGATTCGGGAGCGCTTCGACGACATCCGTCCGACGGGGATCCGGCAATCCGTGCGCGTCGGACCGCGGGTCGAGACCGGGGCTCTCTACGAGATGCCCGTCGAGGCGGGTGAGGTGCGGGTCTTCTTCGTCGAGCACGACGACTACTTCGAGCGGGGCGGACTGTACGGCGAGGGCGGCTCGGACTACGAGGACAACACCCGTCGCTTCGGCTTCTTCTGCCGCTTCGTCGCCGAGATCCTCCCCCGCATCGTCGACGGGCCCTTCGTGCTCCACGCGCACGACTGGCATACGGCCCTGGCCCTGGTGTACCTGCGCACGACGCTGGGCAACACTCCCCTGGCGCGCCGCGCGGCGACCGTCCTCACCGCCCACAACGCTGGCTACCAGGGACACTTCGGACCCGAGATCCTGCCCGACCTGGGGTTGGCGCCGTCTCTCTGGGACTGGCGGTACATGGAGTGGTACGGGA
>JAHHMJ010000403.1 GCA_018678395.1 Gemmatimonadota bacterium
CGACTGGCCCGAGCGGCGCCCGCCCTCTTCGCGGACGCCGACGTCCTCGTGTGGCCCACCCACACACTGTCGCCGCCTCCCGTGGCAGACCTTGCCGACCTGGACGCGTACCTGCGCGTCAACCGGGCACTCCTCGCGCCGACCTGCCCGGTGAGTGCCCTCGATCTCTGCGCCGTGACGATCCCGGTCGGTCGCGACGCGCTCGACCTGCCGGTGGGGCTCCAGCTCGTTGCCCCGGGTGGGGCCGACGCCCGCCTGCTGGCCGTCGCCGCGCGGCTCGAAGGCGCCCTCAGGGGACGCTGAGGGACTCCACGACCCGCGCGGCGAGCGCCTCGACGAGGCGCCGTCCCAGGGCGGCGTTCATGCCCGTCGGGTCGCCCAGAATCCCGTTCGGCGAGATCGCCGCCATGCCTTCGGCGAAGAGGCGACGCGTCACCTCGGCGTCCAGCGGTCCGAGGCGGCCGGGCTCCACCCGGTCGCTGCGCACGGCTTCGGGGTGCAGCGCCAGCAGGATCGAACCCTCGGCGACGTCGGCGTGCCCGCCCACCCCGGCGCCCCGCCCCGCCTCGGCTTCGGCGACCGCCGTCCACACCTCCATCACGGCCGCGAGGTCGACGAAGGCCTCGACCCGGGCACGCTCGCCCGCGACGGTGCGCAGCCTCTCCAGACCGTCCGAGAGCGGGGCGAAGTTGCCGCCGTGGGTCGGCACGATGACGACGCGTCGAAAACCGTGTCGGGCCAGCGAGTCCACGTAGTCCTCGACCACCGAGAGAAAGGTCTCCGGCCGCAGGGTCAGCGTGCCTGCGAATGCCATGTGATGCTCGGAGCATCCGACCCGGATCGTGGGGGCGACCAACGCCCGGCCGATCCGGCGGGCCACCGCGAGGGCGAGGGCGGTGCCGTGACTGGCGTCCATGGACAGCGCCAGATGGGGACCGTGCTGCTCCGTCGCTCCGCAGGCGAAGACGACGGTGTCCCAACCATCCTGCAGGGCCTCGCCCACCTCGGGCGACGTGAGGCGATCGAAGTGGATCTCCCTCACGGCGTCCCACCACCGATGGCACCGCCCCCGGGCCGGGGTGGCTTCAGGCCGCGCTTGGCCGGGGCCCCATCGTCGTCCGCGTCCTCGTCGTCGCCGAGGTCCGGCAGGCTCAGGTCGGTCTCCGACTTGACGACCGCGTCCCCATTCAAGTCGTAGAGCTTGAAGAGCAGCTCGTAGGGGAAGAGGTCGAGATTGATGCCGAGCAGCCCTCCGACCTCGAGTCCGCAGTATTCGGCCACGTCGCGCGCGAACGTGACGCAATCCCGCATCCCGAACCCGTAGGTGTCGTCCAACGCCACGTAGTCCCGGTGAATCCCGTGCCGGGCCCGGTCCAGGTCGGCGTCGGCCACCCGGAACGTCACGTAGTGGTTGACCTTGCCGGCAGCGTCCTTGTCCTCGCGCTCGATCCAACCGCGCCCGACGTCCTCGGGGCTCCAGTAGGCGCCGCCCTTCACCGGCTGCCACCCGATCCAGGACGTCTTGCCTCGGTCCCAGCGCAGGTGGCACGCGATGTGGAAGAAGCCGGTTTCGGAGATGATGCGGAGAGACGCCACGTGCGCGACTCAGTTGATCTTCACGATGGTGCCGAAGATCGTCACGCCGGTCGGATCGATCTTCACGAAGTTCGGTCCGACCTTCAGCGTGACCTCGGCCATGCCCTCGACGGTCACCTTGGCGCCCTTGATCAGCACGCCGGCGGTTCCGTTGGCCTTCACGTTGGTCCCGTTGAAGGTGACGTCGGCGGGGGTGGTCACGTGAACGCCTCCCGTACTGTCGACCGTCACCTTCCCGGCACCCGTGTTCACGGTCAGGTCGCCGGTGCCGACGGATACGTCCACGCTGTTCTGGACCGTGAGGGCCGCCGACCCGTCCACCTTCACCCCCCGGTCCCCCTTCACGTACTCGTCGCTCTTCCCGGCCGCCACCGTCTGCGTGCGATCTCCGTCGGCGACGGTGAGCGAGGTATCGCCCGAGACCGTCTCCGATCGATTGCCGCCGACCGAGATCGTGCGGTCGTTGCCGACCGAGATGGTCTGGTCGTTGGCGACGCTGGTGGACTGGTCGTTACCGACGGTCGTCGACTGGTCGTTCAACACCTGGACGCCCATGTCCTTCTGGGCCCGGATCGTGACCTGCTCCTGGCCCTTGCGGTCGTCCATCGAGATCTCGTTCCAGCCGCCACCGCCCTTCGACGAGCGGGACTTCACCCCGCTCCGCGTCTGATCGTCCGGAAGTCCCCACGGCGGGGGGTGGTCTCCGTTGTAGACCGCTCCCGTCACCAGCGGCGCGTCGGGGTTGCCCTCGAGGAAGTCCACGACGACCTCCTGTCCGATGCGGGGAACGTGGATCTCGCCCCACCCCTTCCCCGCCCACCGCGACGCCACGCGGACCCAGCAGGAGCTGTTCTCGTCCTTCTCTCCGTAGCGGTCCCAATGGAACTGGACCTTGATGCGGCCGTGCTCGTCCGTCCAGATCTCCTCGCCGTCCTTGCCGACCACCTCGGCCGTCTGCGAGCCGAAGATCCGGGGCTTCGGCGTGCGCGGTTCGGGGCGGTAGGGGATGTCGGAGGGGATCGCGACGAAGCTCACGTCGTGGTCGTGGGTGTGGGAGTCCCACGTGGAATAGCTCCCGCCGCGGACCGCGTAGGACACCTCGGTGAGCAGGTACTCGCGGTTCAGGTCGTCGCGATGGTGACCGGTGAGCTCGAAGGTGAAGCCGGTCAGAAAGTGGCGGCACGACCCCTTCCCGAACACGATCTTGCGGCGCGCCTCACGCCGCTCCAGGAGGACCCGCGCGTACCGGTCCCCGTGGTCCTGCGCGTCGTACCAGCGGGGCCGGTACTCGAAGACCTCGCCCCGACCCTCGCCCGAGAGAAACGCGTCGAGACTGCGCGGCGGCTGCAGGTAGTCGTAGTCCGTGAGGGCCACGGCCCCCGTGTACACCGAATCCTGCCGCTCCAGAGTCGCGATGTGATCGTCGGCGTACATGCCGCCGCTGCGCAGCGGGATCTCGTGATGCTCCGGGCAGGGGTCGAGAACGCTGTTGGAGTCCGCGAGAACCAGGGTGTGGGCCGTCTCGGTGTGCTCGAAGAAGTAGAAGATGCCCTCCTCCTCGAGCAGCCGCGACACGAAGTCCAGGTGGGTCTCGCGGTACTGGACGCAGAACTCCCGCTCGCGGTAGCTGCGGGTGCAGCGGACCGTCACGTCGGTCCACCCCAGGTCGGAGAAGACCTCCTGGACGATCTGGAGCGCATCCTTGTTCTGGAAGATCCGACAGTCCGCGGACAGAGAGAGGAACCACAGCCACGGCACGATCTCGGCTCGGTAGGTCGACACGCCCTCGTGCCGGCCCTGCTGCGCGAAACGTGAGACCAGGCCGTGCACCTTCCGCTCGCTGCCCCCGTGCTGCCGGATCGAGACCACCATCGCGGTCCCGAGCACGGCGTCCGGATCGATCTCCGGGTCGGTCGAGAGCAGGTCGAGGCGGAAGCCGAACGGCCGGGAGATCGCCTCGGTCCCCACGAACCCGTTGAGCAGGAGCACGTCCTCGCCCAGAACGGAGTCGACCCGGATCGGACGGTGGGACTGGCTGAACACGGCCATGGGATTCCCTCGGAGTTCGGTCGGGGCACTGCGCGTGGGCATTGTGGGGCGACCCGCGGCCGCCGGGCAAGCGACCTTCAGCCCCAGCCGTCGTCCCAGCGCAGCCAGCCGATCAA
>JAHHMJ010000064.1 GCA_018678395.1 Gemmatimonadota bacterium
AGGCCGTGTTGGGCCAGGTGCGGCAGCACGCCGACCGCATCGAGTCGCTCGCCGGAGCGGACCTCCTGCACATGCCGGCCCTCGACGCCCGCAGCCGGCGCATCCTGCTGGAGCGGCGGCTCGCGTCGCGTGAGCTCGTGGGCGACGGGGACACCGATCCGCCTCGTGGTACCGCGGTGCTGGTTTCCAGCGGCGCCCCGCTGAACGTGATGATCAACGAGGAGGACCACCTCCGCCTCCAGGCGCTCGTCTCCGGCCTGCGCGTGCGCGAAGCGTGGTCGCTCGTCGACCGACTGGACGAGGAGATGGGTCGCGAGTTGGCCTACGCGTTCCACCACGAGTTCGGCTTTCTGACGAGTTGCCCGACCAACGTGGGCACCGGCCTGCGGGCTTCCGTGCTGGTGCATCTTCCCGGACTGGTCCTGACCAAAGAGATTTCGAAAGTCCTCCACGCGCTCGGGCAGGTCGGCCTGACGTTCCGCGGCCTGTACGGCGAGGGATCGGAGGTCGTCGGCAACTTCTTCCAGATCTCCAACCAGACGACGCTGGGGAAGAGCGAGGAAGACCTGCTGGATCACCTGGACCGCGTGGTCCGGAAGGTCATCCAGCACGAACTCGACGCCCGCCAGATCCTGCTTCGGGACGCCGGGTCGGTGACCGAGGATAAGATATGGCGCGCCTACGGTTTGCTCCGCTACGCTCGGAGCCTTCCGTTCGAGGAATTGATGAACCTCCTGAGTGGCGTCAGACTCGGTGTGAGCCTGAAACTTCTCCCGGAGCTCCGAGTATACACACTCAACAAATTGATGATCTTCACGCAGCCCGCTCACCTCGAAGAGGCGGCGGGTCGCGATCTGACGCCTTCGGAGAGTGACGCCCATCGAGCCGCATTCGTCCGACGGATCCTCGGGTCCGAAGGCGACGTCCGGCCGGACGGCCCCGATACCCCCGACGACCGACCCGCGCGGGGCGCGTGATCCGGTCGAACGAGCAGAATCATGAACTACAACTTCACCGATCGCGTCCGGAAGGTTCTCGCGATGGCCCGCGAGGAAGCGATCCGGCTGCAGCACGACTACGTCGGCACCGAGCACATCCTGCTCGGCCTGATTCGCGAGGGGGAAGGGGTCGCCGCGGCGGTGCTGACCAACCTGAACGTCGATCTCGATCAGATCCACGAGCGGGTCGAGGAGTCGGTGCGCAAGGGCAAGGCGACCATCGCTCTCGGCGAGCTGCCGTACACTTCGCGCGCGAAGAAGGTGCTCGAATTCGCGATGGCCGAAGCGCGTGACTTCAGCCACTCCTACGTCGGCACGGAGCACCTCCTCCTGGGGCTGCTCCGTGAAGAGAAGGGGATCGCGGCACAGGTCCTGAACAGTCTCGACGTGACCCTGGAAGAGGCTCGCGCCGAGACGCTCAAGGTTCTGGGCTCGGACGTATCGCCTTCGGAGCCGGCCGGCATCGGCGGATCGTCGTCTCCCGCCGCGCCTTCGGGAGGCGGCAAGGGCGACAAGAAGTCCAAGACGCCCGCCCTCGACCACTTCTGCCGCGACCTCACCGAGCTCGCTCGCCAGGGCAAGCTCGATCCGACGATCGGACGCGCCGCCGAGATCGAGCGGGTCATCGAGATCCTCTGTCGCCGCAAGAAGAACAATCCGGTCCTGATCGGAGAGCCGGGTGTCGGAAAGACGGCCATCGTCGAGGGGCTCGCGCAGCTGATCTCCCGCGACGAGGTCACCGAGTCGCTCAAGGGGCATCGGGTTCTGGCGCTCGACATGGCGGCCGTGATCGCCGGCACGAAGTACCGGGGTCAGTTCGAGGAGCGCCTCAAGGCGGTCATGAACGAGATCCAGCAGAACCAGACGGTGATCCTGTTCATCGACGAGCTGCACACGCTCGTGGGTGCGGGTGCGGCCGAGGGAGCCATCGACGCCTCGAACATGCTCAAGCCCGCGCTCGCGCGTGGCGAGCTGCAGTGCATCGGCGCCTCGACGCTCAACGAGTACCGCAAATATATAGAGAAGGACGGCGCGCTCGAGCGTCGCTTCCAGCCGGTGATCGTCGATCCGCCGGCCATCGACGAGACCGTCGAGATCCTCAAGGGCCTGCGCGGTCACTACGAGGATCACCACCGCATCGTCATTCCCGACGAGGCGCTGGAGCAGTCTGCCAAGCTGGCCGAGCGCTACATCACGGACCGCTTCCTGCCCGACAAGGCGATCGACGTCATCGACGAGGCCGGAGCGCGTGCGCGCATCGCCTCGCAGGTGCCGCCGCCGGAGGTCGAGGAGCTGAAGGAAGAACTCCAGGGCATCGCCGAGAAGAAGGAAGAGGCGATCAAGGACCAGGACTTCGAGCGCGCGGCCGAGCTGCGCGACGACGAGCGCGAACTGCTCCAGAAGATCAAGGTCCGCAAGGAGGAGTGGGAGGAGGAGCGCAAGCGCCACCGCCCCGAGATCTCCGCCGAGGACGTCGCCTTCATCGTCAGCCGTTGGACGGGCATTCCCGTCACGCGCATCGCCCAGGCCGAGACCGATCGGCTCGTGCACATGGAAGACGAACTGCACAAGCGGGTCGTCGGCCAGGACGCCGCGATCGAGGCGATCAGCCGGGCCATTCGCCGTTCGCGCGCCGGACTCAAGGATCCGCGGCGCCCGATCGGCTCGTTCATCTTCTCCGGGCCCACGGGAGTCGGAAAGACCGAGCTGGCACGTGCGCTCGCCGAGTTCCTCTTCGCCGATCGTGACGCGCTGATTCGCGTCGACATGAGCGAGTACATGGAGAAGTTCTCCGTCTCGCGGCTGATCGGTGCGCCTCCAGGGTACGTCGGCTACGAGGATTCCGGTGCGCTCACCAAGGCGGTCCGCAGGCGTCCGTATTCCGTGGTGCTGCTCGACGAGATCGAGAAGGCCCATCCGGACGTGTTCAACATCCTCCTCCAGGTCCTGGACGAGGGACACCTGACCGACAACTACGGCCGGGTGATCGACTTCAAGAACACGGTCCTGATCATGACGTCGAACCTCGGCGCTCGGGACATCTCGAAGGGCGGCGGCGTCGGCTTCCAGTCGGGCGATGCGCAGACGAGCTACCAGCTCATGCAGGACAAGGTGCGCGAGGAGATCGAGCGCGCCTTCAATCCGGAATTCCTGAATCGGGTGGACGACACCATCGTCTTCCATCCGCTCTCGAAGGCCGAGATCGGCGAGATCGTCCACATCCTCCTGGCCGACGTCCAGTCGCGCCTGTCGGAGGAGTCGATGACGCTTCGCATCTCGGATGGCGCGGTGGCCTTCCTCGTCGAGCGCGGCTACGACGAGAAGTTCGGAGCCCGTCCGCTCAAGCGTGCGATTCAGAGATTCCTCGAGGATCCGCTCTCCGAGAAGATTCTCGTGGCCGAGTTCACGCCCGGTGACGAAATCGAAGTCGACGTGGACGACGACGGAGAAGCGCTGTCGCTTCGCGCCGGGTCGACCTCGCCCAAGGCCTGAGGAGAGGGATGGCGCGACGACAGATGGGATGGGTGAGGCGGTGGGTCGGGGCGCTGGGCGTCGTCGGGCTGGCCCTGGTCCCGTCCGAGACGGCGGCGCAGGCGTCCCTCGATCTGGTCGTCGACTCGATCGTCGTCGAGGGCAACCTGCGCAACGCCACCGAGGACATTCTGGCGCTCGCGCCGTTCGTGGCGGGCGACACCGTCGACATCGCCGACATCCAGGCGCTGCAGCGGGCGCTGTGGAGCACTCGCCAGTACAGCGACATCCAGGTGTACGCCGACGACGGGGCGACTCCCGGTCGCGGCGTGATCCGGATCGTCCTGGAGGAGCAGGCCACCGTCCGGCGCGTGCTCATCCAGGGCCTCGAGAACGCGGACCCGGACCTGGTGACGGATTCGGCCGGGGTGCTCGGAGGCTCCCCCTACGACGACCAGGCGGTCGCACGCGCCAAGGTGCTCGTGCGCGAGGCGCTCGCCGACGAGGGGATTCCGTTCGCCTCGATCGAGGATCGCCTCGAGCCGGTCGAGGGGCTCGTGAACGTCGTCGACCTCGTCTTCGAGGTGGCGGAGGGCAACCGCGTCACCGTCGCCCAGGTGGTGGTGCGCGGCAACGACGGGGTCGTGACCGAGGACGTCATCGCAGCCATGGGCACCCGGCCCGAGGGCTTCTGGTGGTTCCAGGGTGGCGAGTTCGACGAGGCGGCCTTCGATCTCGACAGGGGGACGCGCCTGCCCGACCTCTACGCGTCGCGCGGCTACCTCGACATGGAGGTGCTGTCCGATACCCTCGTCATCGATCCGACCACGGGTAAGGCCCGGGTCGAGCTCGATATCGCAGAGGGCCTCCAGTACCGGGTCGCGGCGCTCAACATCGACGGCAACCGCCATTTCGACGACGAGCGACTCGAGCGCTTCTTCCTGCCCCAGCAGGGCGGGCTGTTGCGGTCGCTCGGCTTCGGCGGTGCCGAAATCGAGGAGGCCGAAGCCCTGGGGCGCGTGTACGACCGGATCGCGTACGAGTCCGCCGAAGAGAGCATTCGCCAGCTGTACTACAACGAAGGCTACATCTTCGCCCAGACGCAGCTGGTCGAGACCCGACGACCCCCGACGGAGGAGGGGGGCGACCCCACGGTGTCCCTGACCTTCCAGATTCAGGAAGGCCAGCCGGCGTACATCGGCCAGATCGACATCGAGGGCAACGACTACACGTACGAGCGGGTGATCCGGGACCGGATCATTCTGCTCCCGGGCGACGTCTACAGCCAGGATCGCCTCCTCCAGAGCTACCAGGGCATCAGTGCCCTGGGCTTCTTCGAGGCGCCCCTTCCGTTCCCGCGCGTCGAGCCGAATCAGGAGACCGGCGAGGTCGACATCACCTTCGAGGTGATCGAGAAGCAGACCGGAGCGATCAACTTCGGGACGTCCGTCGGCGGTGGCATCGGCCTGGCGGGCTTCATCGGCTACGACCAGCCGAACCTCTTCGGACAGGCGAAAGCCGGGAGCCTGCGGTGGGACTTCGGGCGGTTCGTGAACAACTTCACCGTCTCGTACTCCGATCCGCAGCTGTTCCAGACCCGGACGACCGGTACCGTCTCGCTCTTCAATGCGCGCGACCGGTTCTTCTCGTTCCAATCCGGCCAGCGGCGCCGCCTCGGCGGGTCGGTCCGGCTCGGCTTCCCGATCCCCGGGGCGCGGTTCACACGGGTCTTCACCGGGTATTCGATCGCTCGCACCCGCTACGATCTGTCGTCGTCGACCGACGACAACTCGCTCTTCGGGCTGCCCCCGGGCACTCAGAGCCAGCTGCAGGTCGGGGTGACGCGCACGACGTTGAACCACCCGATCTTCCCGTACTCGGGCTCACGCCTGAGCTGGAACGTCGAGCTGAACGGTGGCATCCTGGGCGGGGACGGGGACTTCACTCGTCATCTCGTCGAGGGTACCTGGTGGCTCCCGATCGGTCAGGTCGGAGGAGACGGCCCCGACGGCGGACGCCCGATCATCTTCGCCTTCGGTACGTCGGTGAAGGGTGGCGCTCTCTTCGGCGACCCGTCGAACTTCCCCTTCGACCGTTTTTGGATGGGTGGTGTACAGTTCGGACAGCAGCTGAGGGGATACGACGAGACGTCGATCACGCCTTTCGGCTTCTTCCCGGAACGGTCGCGCGGGATTTCCGACATCGACCGTCTCGGGGACGCGTTCCTGACGATCACCACCGAGTTGGCGATGCGGCTGAACGACAACATCTCGCTGTCGGCGTTCATGGATGCCGGTAACGTGTGGGCAGACGCGCTGGATATCGACCCCTCCCGTCTGTTCCGTGGCGCCGGTGTTGGCGTACAGCTGGTGACCCCCTTCGGACCCATCGGCCTCGATTACGCGTACGGATTCGACAAACCGGTACCGGGCTGGCAGCTCCATTTCCGGATGGGCCCG
>JAHHMJ010000146.1 GCA_018678395.1 Gemmatimonadota bacterium
CTCGGACTGGCCATTTCACGATCGATGTGCCGCCTCCTGGGCTACGACCTCGAAGTGACCTCGACGGTGGGGGAGGGATCGACCTTCACGATCCGCATCCTGGAGCCCCGGCGCGCCGATCCGCGGGCGCCGATCCCCTCGTCGGTCGCCGCGGCGCTTTCCGCCTCCGACGGCGAGACCCCGTCCTCCGCCGAGGACGCCCTGCAGGTGCTGGTCGTCGACGACGAAGACGACGCGCGCCTGATGTTGAGTCATCACCTGCGCGACTTCGGTTGCGCCGTGCTGACCGCGACGTCGGGGGCCGAAGCGGTGGAGGTGGCGCGTCGCGAGCAACCGGATCTCGTCACCCTGGACCTTCTCATGCCCGAAGTGGACGGAGCCGAAGTCCTTCGTCGACTGAGAGACGACCCCGCGACGCGGTCGATCCCCGTCATCGTGGTGAGTGTCGAAGCGACCGCTCGACGAACGCAATTCCAGGATGTGGCCGCGCTCGTTCAGAAACCGGTGGACCGCGATGCCCTTCGAGAGGCGATCGAAACCGCCCTGCCGGCGCCGGTGGCCGGCCGTGTCCTCACGCTGATCGAGGACCCGGAGGAGGCCGCGCGGCTCGAGCGGGCGCTGGACGAGGCCGGTATGACGGTGCTCGCGGTGCGAGACGCCGAGGAGGGCCTGCGGTCGATGGCCCTCGACCCTCCGGATGCCCTCGTGGTCGACATGGAGCGGGCCGACGGCGCCGGAGAAGAGCTCCTTTCGCAGATACGCCGGAACCCCTGGCACGCCGACCTGCCCACCGTGGTCCTCACCACGCGCTCGCTCACTCGAGACGAGGCGACCCCGCTCCACGGCCCCTCCGTGCGGGTCGTCTGGGGCGAGGGCTCGAAGGAACGCCGGCTGATCCACGCTCTGGGCGCACTTCTGCCACTGAACGCAGGGGTGCCTCGCGGGTAACCGGGCACCATGACATTCGTGCCCGACGCTCGCGTGAGCGCCCTGAACGACGCCGGCCTTCGTGGCGACGGCGATTTCGTCCTCTACTGGATGGTGACCCAGCGTCGCCTCGAGTGGAACTACGCCCTGGACCAGGCGGTGGGCTACGCCCGGAAGCTCGGGCTTCCCCTGGTGATCCTCGAGGCGCTCCGGGTCGGGTATCGGTGGTCCTCGCCCCGCCATCATCGGTTCGCTCTGGACGGGATGCGGGAACACCGGCAGCGGCTCGCAGACGGATCGGTGACGTATCTCGCATACGTCGAACCGGAAGAGGGTGCGGGGAAGGGGCTTCTCGAGACCCTGGCCTCGCGCGCGGCCGTGATCGTCACCGACGACTACCCGGTCTTCTTCGTGCCCCGGATGCAGCACGCCGCGGGCCGGGCCCTCGACGTGCGACTCGAGCGCGTGGACTCCAACGGCCTGCTGCCGATGCGGTCCGCCGGGCGCACCTTCTTCGCGGCTCAGCACTTCCGCCGTCACCTGCACAAGACGCTGCCCGCGCTCTTCGGCGAATCACCCGAGGCCGCGCCCTTCGACGGCGGCCTGCCCGAGGGGCCCGCACCGCTGCCCGACGGGTTGCTCGACCGCTGGCCGATGGCGTCACCCGACCTGCTGGACGGCGACGCAGAGCTGCTGCGTGGACTTCCGCTCGAGTACGACGTCGCCCCGGCGCAGGCCGGCGGCGGTAGGGCCGCGGCCCGCGAGCGTCTCGAGCGCTTTCTCACGAATCACCTGGACGACTACGGAGAGGGACGCAATCACCCGGACGACGGCGGTGCGAGCGGTCTCTCGCCGTGGTTGCACTGGGGACACCTGTCCGCGCACGAGATCTTCGATCGCCTCACTCGCCGCGAGGAGTGGACGCCGGCGCGCGTCTCCGACGAAGTGACGGCGCGCCGCGAGGGGTGGTGGGGCATGTCGCAGGGCGCCGAGGCCTGGTTGGACGAACTGATCACGTGGCGGGAGATCGGGTTCAATTTCGCGGTCGAACGCCCGGACTACGACCAGTACGACAGCCTTCCCGACTGGGCCCGGAAGACGCTCGCCGAGCACGCCGCGGACCCGCGCGAGCACGTGTACGATCTGGACGCGTTCGATGCGGCGGCCACGCACGACCCCCTCTGGAACGCCGCACAGAGACAGCTGCGGCGTGAGGGCGTGATCCACAACTACCTCCGGATGCTGTGGGGGAAGAAGATCCTCGAGTGGACCCCCGATCCACGGGCGGCGCTCGAGATCATGATCGAGTTGAACAACCGCTACGCGCTGGACGGCCGCGACCCCAACTCGTACAGCGGAATCTTCTGGGTTCTGGGGCGCTTCGACCGCGGTTGGCCCGAGCGTGCGGTGTACGGCACGGTACGCTCGATGTCATCTGAATCGACGCGACGCAAAGTCCGACTGACACGTTACCTGGACCGCTTCGGGGAGACCTCCGACTAATGCCCGTCTTTCGCCATTCCTCGACCCTTCCGTATCCCGTCCGCGAGGTCTTCGCCTGGCACGAACGTCCGGGCGCGCTCGAGCGCCTGACCCCGGCCTGGGAAGACGTGAAGGTCGTCCGCAGTTCGGGTGGGATTCGCGATGGTGCCTTCGTCGAGCTCAAGATGAAGCGGGGCCCGCTCGAGCTCACCTGGGAGGTCGAACACACCGACTTCGAGGTGGACCGCCAGTTCGTCGACGTCCAGCGCAAGGGGCCCTTCCAGAAGTGGGTGCACACCCACCGCTTCGCGCCCGGCGAAGACGGCGGGACGCTCATGGAGGACGTGGTGGAGTGGGAACCGCCGCTGGGAGCCGCCGGGGAATTCCTGGCCGGCCCCATACTCGAGCGTGACCTGGCGCGCGGCTTCGCCTTCCGGCACCGCCGCCTGGCACACGATCTCGCGCTCCACCGCAGGTTCTCCGACCGCCCCCGCCTGCGCGTCGCGATCACGGGTTCGGGCGGCCTGATCGGAAGCGCGCTCTCCGCGTTGCTCCGGACGGGCGGCCACGAGGTCGTACCGATGGTCCGCAGCCGGGCTCGCGCAGTGGATGGGGCGATCTTCTGGGACCCCCTCGGTGGTGAGGTCGACGAGG
>JAHHMJ010000217.1 GCA_018678395.1 Gemmatimonadota bacterium
GGTGGCTGGCCTGGCCCGTGCAGCGTGACGATCAGGAGGCCGCGGCGACGCGCGATGCCTACCCGGGCATGTCGTTCACGCCGGATTCCGAGGCCGTGATCGCATCGTACGGCGGCAAGCTGTGGCGGGTGCCGATCGACGGAGCCGACGCCTCCGAGATCCCCTTCGCGGTCGATGTCGAGCTGCCGATGGGGCCGGAGGTGGATTTTGCCTACCGCATCGAGGACACCCCGACCTTCGTGGCCAAGCAGATCCGCGACGCCGTCCCCAGCCCGGACGGGTCGACCATCGCGTTCGCCACCCTCAACGACCTGCACGTGATGGCCGTGCCGGACGGGACGCCGGAGCGGCTCGCGGAGGGGCTCGACCTCGTCCAGCAGAACCCGACCTGGTCGCCGGACGGGCAGTGGATCGCCTTCGCGACCTGGTCGGACGCCGAGGGTGGGGCACTGTGGCGGGTGCGGTCCGACGGCTCGGGTGCTCCCGAACGGCTCACGACCGCGCCTGCCCTGTACCGTGACCCCGAGTGGTCGCCCAACGGCGCCTGGATTCTCGCCGTGCGCGCCTCCGCCCGGGCCTACGAGTCGTCGCTCCAGCGCGGCAACCTCGGCGAGCCGACCGATCTGGTGCGGGTTCCCGGCACCGGGGGTGAGGTCGAGGTGCTGGGGCCGACCACCGGTCTGTCGAACTTCCACTTTACCGACGACCCCGAGCGAATCTGGGCGAACTCGTTCGCGGACGGGCTCGTTTCGATGCGCTGGGACCTGACCGACCGCAAGTCGTACGTGAAGGTGCGCGGTCGCTCGTCGGCGGGCGGGAGCCAGGGACAGCAGGCGAGTGCCATCTGGATGGCGCCGGGTGAGGATCACGCGCTCGCGCAGATCGTCAACGACCTCTACGTGGTGACGGTGCCTCGGGTCGGCGGCGACGCTCCGACCATCAACGTATCGAATCCGGATCGGGCGACGTTCCCGGCGCGGAAGCTGACCGACATCGGGGGGCAGTTCCCGGCCTGGGGACGCGACGGCAACCGCGTTCACTGGTCGGTGGGCAACGCCCATTTCGTCTACGACATCGATGCGGCGCAGGCCCATGAGGACAGCGTGGCGGCGGCGCGGGCCGCCGCGGAGGCGGAGGACGCTGCCGAGGACACCGAGGACACCGAGGACGTGGAGGCGGGTGCGGAGGGGGAGACCGGGGACGACGAAGAGGATGCGGACGCGTACCGTCCCCTGGAGTTCCGCGTCGAGGTCACCTACGGCCGGGATCGCCCGGAGGGCGTCCTCGCCTTGCGGGGAGCGCGGGTGATCACCATGCGCGGCGACGAGGTGATCGAGAACGCCGATCTCGTGATCGAGAACAACCGCATCGCCGCCGTGGGACCGAGGGGGTCGGTGACGATTCCGGACGGGGCCACCGAGATGGACGTCTCGGGCCGGACGATCCTGCCCGGCTACGTGGACACCCACGCCCACCTCCGCGCCGCCTACGGCTTCCATCGCCCGCAGCCCTGGTCGTACGCCGCCAACCTCGCCTTCGGGGTGACCACCACTCGGGACCCGCAGACGGGCAGTACCGACGTCCTGACCTACGAGGACATGGTACGGGCCGGCCGGACGATCGGACCGCGCATCTACTCCACGGGGCCGGGCATCTTCTCCAGCGAGAACGTGGAGAGCCTCGACCACGCCCGCGACGTGCTGCGGCGGTACTCGGAGTACTACGACACCAAGACGATCAAGATGTACGGCGCCGGCAACAGGGAGCAGCGGCAGTGGATCGTGCAGGCGTCGCGAGAGCTCGAGATCATGCCCACGACCGAGGGGGGGCTGGACTTCGAGGAAAACCTCACGATGGCGCAGGACGGGTACGCGGGGACGGAGCACAATCTGCCCGGGATGCCGCACTTCGAGGACGTCGTGCAGCTGGTCGCCCAATCGGGCATGGCCACGACCCCGACCATGCTCGTGACCTACGGCGGGCCGTGGGCCGAGAACTACTTCTACTCGACCGAGAACCCGTTCGACGACGCCCGCCTGCGCGCGTTCACGCCCTTCGAGGACGTCATGCAGCGCACGTTGCGCCGGCCCGGTCCCACGGGTGCCGGCAACAACGGGTGGTTCCACGAGGACCAGTATCCTTTCCCCCTGATCGCTGACTTCGTCGATCGCGTCGTCGAGGCCGGCCGCCGCGGCGGAATCGGCAGCCATGGGCAGCTCCAGGGTCTCGGCTACCACTGGGAGCTGTGGGCGCAGGGCATGGGGCCGGAGACCACGCCGCACGAGGCGCTGCGGATCGCCACGCTCGTGGGTGCGGCGGCGCTGGGTCTCGACGACGATCTCGGCTCGATCGAGCCCGGCAAGCTCGCGGACCTCGTGATCCTCGAGTCGAATCCGCTCGACGACCTCCGCCACAGCGACACCCTCTGGGGCGTGATGCTGAACGGCAGGCTGCGCGACGCGGACACGCTCGACGAGATGTGGCCGACGGCGCGCACCGTCGGCCCCTTCTACTGGCAGGACGAGGCCCCGGTCCCGATGCCGGCCGCGGGGATCGGTCGCTGATGCAGCGCCCCACGGTGCGGCTGCCCATGGCGGCGGGGGATCGCGACCTGATCGACCGCTGGCGGGAGCACGAGGCGCCCCTCCTGCCGGTGCTGCACGCCTTCCACGACCGCGACGGCTATCTCTCCGAGGATGCCCTGCGCGCCGTGTCCGAGGGGCTGCGCATCCCGCTCGCCGACCTCTACGGCACGGTCACCTTCTACCATCACTTCGCGCGCGACCCCGGGGGCCGGAATCGCCCGCGGGTATGCACGGGCCCGATCTGCCGCCTGCGTGGCGCCGACGCGATCGTGGGATCCCTGGAGGGCGCATCGGGCATGCCCTGCAGCGGGCGCTGCGACGACCCGGTGCCGGTTCTGAGGGGTGCCGAGACCCTGGTCGCCGACGAGAGCGGGTCCCTCGCCTCCCGGCCGGCGCCCATCCCGCCGCCCGCCGCCGGAGACGGTGAGGAATGCGTCTTCCGCCACATCCGCGAGCCCGGGCGCGCCAGTCTGGAGGGTTATCGGGCCACGGGCGGGTACGAGGCCTTCGAGTCCCTCCTCCGACAGGGCGATCCCGAGGCCGTGCTCGACCTCCTGGACGCGAGTCGACTGGCCGGCCGGGGCGGCGCCGGCTTCCCCACGGGCCGCAAGTGGCGGGCGGTACGCGAGGCGACGGGCGGTCCCAAGACCGTGGTCTGCAACGCCGACGAGGGCGAGCCCGGGTGCTTCAAGGACCGGGTCCTCATGGACTACGACCCCCACGCGGTGATCGAGGGCATGCTGATCGCCGCCTTCGCCACGGGTTCGACGCGAGGCTTCATCTACCTCCGCTACGAATACCCGGAGACCGAGGGCGTTCTGGCCGCGGCGCTGGCGGAGGCCGAAGAGGCCGGCCTGATCGGTGACGCGATCCTGGGGACGGATGTCTCGATCCGGCTGTATCTGCGTCGGGGTGCCGGGGCCTACATCTGCGGGGAGGAGACGTCGCTTCTCAACTCCCTCGAGGGGGGGCACCCGTTTCCCCGCAACCGGCCGCCCTATCCGGTCACCGAGGGATACCGGGGGACGCCGACGGCGGTGAACAACGTCGAGACACTCGCGTCGGTCCCTCCGATCGTTCGGGAGGGCGCGGCGTGGTATCGGGGACTCGGCATCGGAGACCTCGCGGGGACGAAGGTGATCTCGCTCTCCGGGGACGTCGTGCGGCCGGGCAACTACGAAGTGCCCATGGGACTGTCGCTCACCACCCTCATCGAGGAGTGGGCCGGGGGCGTCCCCGGGGGACGGCGGGTCCGGGCGGTCACGATGGCCGGGCTGTCGGGCGGCTTCCTGGCGGGTGACGATCTGGACGTCACGCTGGACGAGCCCTCCATCCGGTCGCGTGGGTCGTTTCTCGGCGCCGGCGGCATCATGGTCTTCGACGACTCCCGCGACATGCTGCAGGTGGCG
This sequence comes from Gemmatimonadota bacterium, assembly GCA_018678395.1. GTDB lineage: Bacteria > Gemmatimonadota > Gemmatimonadetes > Longimicrobiales > Gaopeijiaceae > Gaopeijia. The sequence continues at coordinate 3,995 of JAHHMJ010000217.1, forward strand.
CGCGACGCCTTGGAGTTCTTCGCACACGAGTCGTGCGGGAAGTGCTTTCCGTGCCGGATCGGCACGCGCCGGCTGACCGAACGGTTGGCCGGAGAGGCGGGCCCGGCCGACCTGACGGCGTGGCTGGACGAGCTCGCCGATCTCCACGCCACGATGAAGAGCACGTCGGCGTGCGGCCTGGGCCAGGCGGCCCCCCTCGTCACGGAGAGCCTCGTCCGCTACTTCCCCGAGCGGATTCGCGCGCACGTCGAGGGATGATCCGCTCCGACGCCCCGACTCCTCAACGGAAGCGGTGGCCGCAGTGTCCCGAGGGGGAACGTCCCCCCGGGGTCGCGGAGTACCATTCAAGGTCCTGATCGCCCGTTTCCAAGCCAAGCATGACGTCGACCTCCCTCCCCCGACGCGTGGCCCCGCTCGGCGTGCTCGCCGCGCTCGTATGGGCCCCCGCCCCGGGAGCCGCGCAGCTTCCCGACTCGATCCCGCCGCGGGACACGACGGTGTTCCGCGTCGAGGGCATCCGGGTCCAGGCCACCCGGCCCGTGACCACGGTCGGGGGTGCGAGCGCGATCGAGGTCGATCTCGACTCGCTGGCCCTGCCCGTGGCGGCCACGGCGGAGGAGGTCCTGCGTGCGCTGCCCATGGTCCACGTTCGGACGAACTCGCGCGGCGAGGCCGAGGTCACGGTCCGCGGCTCGGAGTCCCGCCAGGTGGCCGTTCTGTTCGACGGCGTCCCGCTGACGCTCGGCTGGGATGCGCGCACCGACGTCTCGGTCCTGCCCGCGGGTGCGGCGTCCGAAGTGACGGTCGTGCGGGGGCTCTCGTCGATCCTGCACGGTCCGAACGTTCTGGGCGGTGTCGTCGAGATGAACGTCGGCCGGGGCGACCGCGTCCGCGGGGAGTCCCGCCTCACGGCGTCGATCGGGGGTGACGACCGCAGGGGCTTCGGCCTCACCGCGCTCGGGTCGCGGCCTTTCGAGACCGACGGCGGCACGGGGGTCGTTCGGGCGGGGGTCGGCTTCCGCGACAGCCCCGGCTTTCCGCTTCCCGGAGACGTGAGCGAGCCCGTCCCCGTGGAGCGCGACCTTCGCCTCAACACCGACTCCCGCATCGTCAACGGATTCCTTTCGGCGCGCTACACGGCCGACGGGGGCGCCTGGGGCAGTCTGTCGGCGGCGAGCTTCGACGCCGAGAGGGGGATCGCGGGGGAGCTCGGATCCGACGGTCCACGGCTGTGGCGGTATCCCGAGATCCGGAGGACGATCGTCGCCGCCTCGGGCGGGACGGGGTTCCGGGACACGCCGCTGGGGCGCGGCGACCTCGAATTCAGCGTCGGCCTCGACGCCGGCAGCACCGTCATCGACAGCTACGCGACGCGGGCCTACGACGAGATCGAAGGGACCGAGGAAGGGCAGGGGCGGACCGTCACCCTGCGCCTGCTCGCCGACCACACGCTCGGCTCGCGCGCCGACCTGCGCACGTCGCTGACCCTCGCCGACATCGGCCACGAGACCCGCGAGGACGGCGAGAGCACCGACTATCGCCAGCGTCTGTTCAGCCTCGCCGGCGAGACGGTGTGGCGGCTCGTGGACGGGGGGTGGGGCGCGCTCGACGGGCTTCGCCTCAGCGCGGGTGCGGCCTGGGACCGCGGCACGACCCCCGAGACCGGCGGCCGTCCCTCCCTCGGCACACTCGACGACTGGGGCGGACGGGTCGGGCTGTCCGCCCTCTTCCGGGGGGGCGACTTCCTCGCCCACGCCGGACTCAGCCGACGGGGGCGGTTTCCCTCGCTCCGGGAGAGCTACTCCGAGGCTCTGAACCGATTCGTGCCCAACCCCGACCTCGCTCCGGAGCACCTGGTCGCGTTCGAGGCCGGCGTCACCTCGCGCTTCGGCCGCGGGGAGGTGCAGGTCGTGGGCTTTCGGCACGACCTCGACGGCGCGATTCGCCGGATCACGCTCGGCGACGGCAGGCGCCAGCGCATCAACTCGGATCGCCTCGAGAGCACGGGCGTCGAGATCCTCATCTCCCAGACCTTCGACGACGTGGAGGTCGGTGGGGACTGGATGATGCAGTCGGTGTCGCTGACCGATCCGGGAGCGGCGACCTCGCAGCAACCCGAGAACATGCCCGAGCGTGCGGGCGGTGCCTGGCTGCGCCTGCCGCTCCCCGCCGAGGCGGCTCTCACCGCCGAGGTCGAGTACACGGGTCCGCAGTTCTGCCAGGATCCGGACAGCGGAGGCGACGTGCAGCTGGATGGAGGGACGTGGTTGAACGGAGTCCTGTCGCGCGTGTTCCGCACCGCTTCGGGGCGGGGTGTCGAGGCGCAGCTCTCCGCGACGAACCTCGCCGACACCACGCTCTACGATCAGTGCGGGCTGCCCCGTCCGGGTCGGCTGTTCCAGCTCCAGTTCCGGGTCTTCTGATGGCCCGTGCGCCGCTGCGGCTTCATCAGGAACTGCTGCTTCTCGCCCTCCACGACACGAAGGGCACGCTGGCCTTCGGTCAGATGCAGCACGTGGGACTGGGGGGAGGGATCTTCAGCGAGCTGCTGCTCGAGGAGCGGCTCCGCCTCGTGACCGAGAAGCGGGGGCGGAAGGAGAAGACCTTCGTGGAGGTCGCGAACCGCACCCGGACCCGCGAGGACGTGCTGGATCTGGCTCTGGAACGGTTGAGCGCGGCGAAGCGTCGAGCGAACCCGCGAGACACGGTGCTGCGCATCGCCCGGATCAAGCGCCTGCGTCATCACGTCGGCCTGGAACTGGTACGCCGCGGAGTGCTGAGGGCGACCGAGGACGAGATCCTGCTCTTCTTCAGGCGCAAGGTCTACCCGACGCTCGATCCCGGACCCGAACGCGCCCTGATCGAGCGGATCCGTGCGGCGCTCGAAGATCGGGACGCGGGAGCGCCGGACGGGCGCACCGCGCTCCTGATTTCGCTCGCCCACGCTACGGGCACCCTGCGAGCGCTTTACGACCGCAAGGCGCTCAAGGCGCTGAAGGTCCGCATCGAGGGGTTGGTCGCGGAGGCCGGCGAGGCTGGGGATGCGACCACGGCGGCGATCCAGGCGGCACAGGCCGCGGCGGCGACGACCGCAGCGGTCACGGCGGCCACGGCAGCCGCCGCGAGCGGCTGATCCCGAGCGCCCCGACGCCGGACGTCACAACCGGCTGGGGGCGTCGATCATCTCGTCCAACT
>JAHHMJ010000611.1 GCA_018678395.1 Gemmatimonadota bacterium
GTCTTCGACGGCGAGGAGCGACACGAGGGTTGGGTCGTACGGGTCGGCGACGACCGCATCGTCGCGGTCGGTCCGGAGGCCGACGTGCCTTCCGACGGAGCCGAGCGCGTGGAGCTGGCCGGCACGACACTGCTACCCGGCCTCATCGAGGGCCACGCCCACCTCCTGCTCCACCCCTACGACGAAACACCCTGGACCGACCAGGTCCTCCTCGAGCCGTGGGGCGAACGCGTCGCTCGGGGAGTGGTTCACGCGCGCCACACCCTCGAGGCCGGCGTAACCACGGTCCGAGACCTCGGGAGCGAGGGAGCCGGCTACATGGACGTGGGGCTGAAGTCGGCCATCGAGAAAGGAGTCGTCCCCGGGCCACGGCTGATCGTCGCGGGTCCAGCCCTCGTCGCGACCGGCGCCTACAATCCGAAGGGAGCCCCGGAGTGGGCCCTGCCCAAGGGTGCGGAAGAGGCCGACGGCGTCGACGGGCTGATTCGCGCCGCGCGCGAGCAGATGGGGCGCGGGGCGGATTTCGTGAAGGTGTACGCCGACTATCGCTGGGGCCCGGACGGGACGACGGCGCCATCCTACACGCTCGCTGAACTGCGGACGCTGGTCGACGTGGTCGAATCGTCGGGTCGGCGCGTGGTCGCCCACGCAGCCTCTGCGGAAGGCATGCGCCGAGCGACGGCCGCCGGCGTCCGCACGATCGAGCACGGCGACGGAGGTACCGACGAGGTCTTCCGGCTCATGGCTCGGAACGGGGTGGCTCTGTGCCCCACCATCGCCGCCGGGTGGTCGATCGCACGCTACGGCGGATGGGATCCGGGATCCGGGACCGAGCCGGCACGCGTCCAGGCCAAGCGGGAAAGCCTGGCTCGCGCACGAGCCGCCGGCGTGGACATCTGCTTCGGCGGGGACGTCGGCGTCTACGATCACGGCGACAACGTCCTCGAGTTGGAGTTGATGGTCGAGATGGGGTTCACGCCGCTCGAAGCGGTGCACGCCGCGACCGGCGGGAACGCCGACATCCTCGAGTTGCCCGACCGGGGGCGGATCGCCCCGGGTCTGCTCGCCGACTTCGTCGCGGTCGACGGCGATCCGACGGCCGACGTCGGCGCTCTGCGACGGGTGCGGTTCGTGATGAAGGGCGGGTCCGTCGTAGTCGGGAGGACTCCATGAAACTGACTTTCTGGGGTGCGGCCCAGACCGTGACGGGCTCGCTGCACATGGTCGAGTTCGGCAATCGACGGGTGTTCATGGATTGCGGGCTCTTCCAGGGCCGCCGATCCCTCGCGCGGCGCCTGAACGCGGAGTTTCCGGCCGACCCCGGGACCGTCGACGCCGTCTTGCTGTCCCACGCCCACATCGACCACGCCGGACTCCTGCCCAAGCTGTACAGGGAGGGGTTCCGAGGGCCGGTCTACGCGACGGATGCGACCCGGGATCTGTGCGCATCCATGCTTCCCGACAGCGCCTACATCCAGGAGAAGGACGCCGCATGGGTCAATCGGAGAGAGCGCCGCAAAGGTGCCGACCGCATCGAGCCGCTGTACACGGGCGACGACGCCACCGGCGTGCTGGAGCTCTTCGAGCCGGTCGAGTACGAGCACCCGTTCCGGCCCTTCCCGGAGTTGGAGGTCCAGTATCGCGATGCCGGCCACATCCTGGGGTCGGCCACCATGGTGCTGTCGATCCGCGAGGGCGAGCGCACCGTGAAGCTCGGCTTCACCGGCGATGTCGGACGGGATGATCGGCCCATCCTGCGTGACCCGCAGCCGATGGCCGATTGCGACGTGCTCATCTGCGAATCGACCTACGGAGGCAAGACGCACGATCCACCGGACCAGGCGCGCGAACGGCTGGCCGAAGTCGTGGGCGAGACCGCCCGCCGTGGCGGCAAGGTCGTGATCCCGGCCTTCGCCGTCGGCCGTACCCAGGAGCTGGTCTACCGGCTCGACCAGCTCACCAACGAAGGCCGGCTGCCCCCCATCCCGATGTTCGTGGATTCACCTCTGGCGGTGAACGTCACCGAGGTCTTTCGACGGCACCCGGAGTGCTACGACGAAGAGCTCCGTACCTACATGGAGAGCGACGAGGACCCGTTCGGTTTCTCCCGTCTGATGTACGTGCGCGACGTCGCCGATTCGAAGAAGCTCAACGCCTCGAGACTGCCGATGGTGATCATCTCGGCCTCCGGGATGGCCGAGGCCGGTCGGATCCTCCATCACCTGCGCAACACCGTCGAGGATCCGCGCAACACGGTCATGATCGTCGGCTACTGCGCACCGCACACGCTCGGACGCCGCATCGCCGAGCGACGCGAGCAGATCAAGATCTTCGGCGAGCCCTTCCGGCTGCGCGCCGAGGTCGAGGTGATGAACTCCTACTCCGCCCACGCCGACGAGCCCGAGCTGGTCCGGTTCGTGAGTCACCTCGACCCACGACGGCTGAAACGCATCTTCCTCGTCCACGGCGACCCGGAGCGCCAGACGGCTCTCGCGAAGGCGTTGAGCGCCGCCGGATACGGGGACGTGCACGCACCGGAGCGGCGCGAGACCGTGGAACTGTAGAGTGGCGGGCTCCCGACCCGGACCGGCACCCGCCGCAGTCACGCTCGGTCGCACGCTCCTCCTCGCGCTCCTCGCGTGGTTCACGCTCCGACAGTTCGCCGACGCCGACTACCGCGGCATCTGGGCCGGGCTGAACCTCGTGCTCCACGAGGCCGGGCACCTGGCGCTGGGCTGGTTCGGAAGCGCCTGGCTGTCGGCGATCGGCGGCACCGCCTTCCACCTCGCCTGCATCGCCGCGGTGGGAGTCGCCTTCTGGCGCCAGCAGGACCGCTTTGCCGTCGCCGTGACGGTCTGGTGGGCGGGGACGGTGTTCGTCGAAGCCGCCCCCTACATCGCCGACGCCCGGGTGCAGAACCTCCCCCTCGTCACGGTCGGTGACGGCCCCGTCTCCCACGACTGGTTCGTGATTCTCGACGGTCTGGGGCTGCTCGCCCGGGACCAGCAGCTCGGAGGCCTGGCCCGCGCGTCGGGCCTGGCCCTTCTGGTGGCCGGGCTGGTCGGGGGCGCGTCGATTGCCGCCCGAGCGGCTCGCTCCGACGGGGACGTCGACGGGGTGCCGACCCCGGTTCCGCGAACCGAAAACCGACGCCGCCCCCCGACATCGGGCTGAGAGGCAAGGCCGCCTTCGTGGGCGACGGTCGATATTCGAAGCGGCCCCTCGGGATCACCCGAAGGGCCGCCTGACCGCGTCGTCGACGCGGGATGCCGGAGGAGGGACTCGAACCCCCGACACGCGGATTATGATTCCGCTGCTCTAACCGGCTGAGCTACTCCGGCGGGGGACGGAAAAGCTCGACGGGTGCCCAACCGGTGTCAAGCCCGAAAGGTGCCGTGTGGAACGGGGTCCGACGCGGCCCGGCACACCGGGGTGGAGGGACCGGCACGCCGCTTGCGCCCCACCCTCCTCGCAGCCAGGCTCCAGGTGTGGAACGTGAAGGCGTTCCCGGGGCATACCAAGTGTCCAGCACAGTCATCCTCACGCGCTTCCCAGCGCTCGAACTGCAGAGGGGTCCATGGATCCGGGCACCATTCTGATTCCCATCGGAATCGCCGGTGCGGTCGCCGTCATGTCGAGCCTCCGGCTTCTCTACGAATACCAGCGCGGGGTCGTCTTCCGACTGGGAAAGCTCGTCCGCGCACGGGGGCCGGGCCTGATCTGGCTCCTGCCCTTCGGGGTCGAACGCATGCGGAAGATGGACCTGCGCATCGTGGCGTTGGACATCCCGCCGCAGGACACCATCACCAAGGACAACGTGTCGGTGACGGTCAACGCGGTGGTGTACTTCCGCGTCGCCGATCCGTCGAAAGCGGTCGTCGAGATCGAGGACTACTACTTCGCCACCAGCCAGCTCGCGCAGACGACGCTCCGGTCGGTGATCGGCCAGAGCGAGCTCGACGAACTCCTGGCGGACCGGGACCGCATCAACGACGTGGTCCGGGGCATCATCGATCAGGGGACGGACCCCTGGGGTGTCGAGGTGACCTCGGTCGAGATCAAGGATATCGGCCTGCCCCAGGAGATGAAGCGGGCGATGGCGCGTCAGGCCGAGGCCGAGCGCGAGCGGCGCGCGAAGGTCATCAGCGCCGACGGTGAGTACCAGGCCTCGGCGAAGCTGGCCCTGGCGGCCGACGTCATTCGCGATCACCCCGCAGCGCTGCAGCTCCGCTTCCTGCAGACGGTGGTCGAGATCGCGGCAGAGAACAACTCGACGACCCTCTTCCCGATCCCGATCGACATCTTCACGCCCTTCATCGAACGGGCGACGGGTGTGAAGGGTGGAGGGTTCCCGCAGGTCGCCGACTCGGAGGACGAGGCCCGCCTGGCGCTGCCGGAAGGGGCGTCCCGCGAGCAGTTGGCGGCCGCGGCGAAGGCGGCACTCGGACTCGGCGGGGGCGCGCCCGAGGCAGCCGAGGCCGTACCCTCATCCGGGTCCGAGGACGCGGACGAGCAGGCCTGACGGATTCCGGCGCGGGCGGACGACCCGTCCGACCCGCGCGCGGGCCGTCCCGACCGGACGTACCGAGGCCCCCTTCGACGACGGCATGACGTCGGAGGGGGCCTGGTGCGTCCGGCTCACCCGGAGCCTACTGGGTGCGCGGTCCGCCTCCGCCTTCCGTCGAATCGGCCACCGGTAGCCAGTAGATCTTCTCGCCGGGACCGACCATGCCGTACTTCTCACGGGCCACGCGCTCGAGCGTGCCCGGATCGGTCTCGAGCGAGTCGACCCGCGCGGCCAGGCCTGCATTCACCTTCTCGAGCGAGTCCAGCTGGGCCGCCAGCACGGCGCGGTCGCGCTCCGCCGTCCGGACCTCGAAGACCGAATGCCGGCCGCCGAAGAAGGCGTAGTAGACCGCGAGCCCCAAACCCGCGAGGAAGAGTACACGCGTCAGTCGTCCCACAGGGTCCTCCCCGGATACCGTGCCTTCTCGCCCAGCGCTTCCTCGATGCGAAGCAGCTGATTGTACTTCGCAACTCGATCGGTGCGCGAGGCGCTTCCCGTCTTGATCTGGCCCGCCTCAGTCGCGACCGCAAGGTCGGCGATCAGGGTGTCCTCGGTCTCTCCCGACCGGTGGCTGATCACGGAGCGGTACCCGGCCTCGCCGGCCATCCGGATCGCGTCGAGGGTCTCGGTCAGCGTCCCGATCTGGTTGACCTTGATCAGAATCGAGTTGGCGACACCGTCGCGAATGCCCTGCTCCAGCCGGCTGGTGTTCGTCACGAACAGGTCGTCACCGACCAGCTGCACCCGATCTCCGACGGCGTCGGTGAGCGCCTTCCAGCCGCGCCAGTCGTTCTCTTCCAGACCGTCCTCTATCGAGCGGATCGGGTAGCGGCTCACCCAGTCGGACCAGAACTCGATCATGCCGGCCGGGTCGCGACGCTCGCCCGAACCGAAGTGGTACTCACCGTCCCGGAAGAACTCCGTGGCCGCCGCGTCGATGGCGAGCACCACGTCCTCACCCGGGCGGTAGCCGGCCTTCTCGACCGCCCGGAGCACGACCTCGACGGCCGCGTCATTGCTGTCGAGGTCCGGAGCGAACCCGCCCTCGTCGCCGACCGCCGTGCTCTTGCCCTGGTCGTGCAGGACGCCCTTGAGCGCATGGAAGATCTCGACTCCGCACCGGAGAGCCTCGCCGAATTCGTCGAAGGCCACCGGCATCACCATGAACTCCTGGATGTCCACGTTGTTCGACGCGTGGGCACCCCCGTTGAGGATGTTCATCATCGGAACGGGGAGCAGCGAAGCCGACCCCGTCGGCGCCAGGTAGCGCCACAGCGGCATGTCGTTCTCGGCCGCCGCCGCGCGCGCCACCGCCATCGACACCGCGAGAATGGCGTTCGCGCCCAGCTCGCGCTTGTTCGGGGTCCCATCCAGGTCGATCATCGTCCGGTCGATGTCGAGCTGTTCCCGCGCCTCGAAGCCCCGCAGCGCATCCCGGATGCGGGTGTTCACGTTCTCGACGGCCTGTCGCACGCCCTTGCCGAGGTACCGGCCGCGGTCTCCGTCTCGAAGCTCCACGGCCTCGTGCGCACCCGTCGAGGCACCGCTGGGCACGCAGGCGCGTCCCCGGGTCCCGGTCTCGAGCAACACCTCCGCCTCGACCGTCGGGTTGCCCCTGGAATCGAGAATCTCGCGTCCCCGCACGTCTACGATCGCCGACACGGCGTCCTCCAATGTGATGTCAGATTCGAGTCTGGTCGGATCCGTCGGTGACCATCGACGCATCCGCCCGCAGTCGTTCCACCGCTACCCGGGCCCTCTCGACGAGCTGATCCCGGTCCTGCACCGTCAAACCATCGACCTCGATCGGCGCGCCGATGTGCACGCGCATCGTTCCTGGTCGCACCAGTAGCGACCCCTTGGGCATGATCCGCCGTCCCCCGGACACGCCGATGGGAATCACCGGCACCCCGGTTTCCAACGCCAGTACGAACGCACCCTTCTTGAATGGCAGCAACGTCCCGTCGGCCGACCGGGTCCCCTCGGGGAACATGACCACGACGGCGTTGTCCCGGCGCATGATCTCGCCCGCCCGACGGAGCGACTGGATGGCGGCCTTGCGGTTCGAGCGATCGATGGGGATGTGGCCGGAGGCGATCCACGCGGGTCCGAACAGCGGGATCCTGGCCAGTTCCTTCTTGCCGACGAATCGGTAGTCCACCGGGAGCTTGCCCGCCAGGGCGAAGACGTCGTACCACGACTCGTGATTGCAGACGAGCACGGCGGGCCGCGGCGGATCGAGGTGTTCGAGCCCCTCGAGCTCCACGCGGACGCCCGCACTCCACAGCAGGGAGCGACACCAGTTCCGGGGCGCCTGGAAACAGATCCGTTCGGCGTTGCGCGTCTTGAACGTCGTGCTGCCGACGATGATCGCGGCATGGTACGCGGTCGACGCGAAGCCGAGCAGATACACGCGCAGCGTGTTCAGCAGCCGGATCACGTCGACGGCCCTTCATCGAAGTGGTCGAAGCCACCGGTCATCGGTCGCTCCCGCCCGCGGGTGCGCAGCACCACCCCCTCCCCCGCCCCGACCGAGCCGACGCGCGTCAGCGCCACCTTCGAGAACCGCTTTCGGAAGGCGTCCGCGTGGGCGTCGAACTCCGGCGCCAGCACGGCGAGGAGTTCGTAGTCCTCACCCCCCTGCAGCGCCAGCCGGCGAGCATCGGCCGCACCGACGAGATCCACGGCCGCTGCGGCCACCGGTACGGCGTCGTCTTCGACGGTCAGCCGCACGCCCGAGGCCGCGGCCACGTGGCCCGCATCGCCCGCGAGACCGTCACTCAGGTCGATGAGTGCCCGCAGATGACCCGTCTCGGCCAACCAGACCGCTTCGGCGGTACGCGGGCGGGGATGGGCGAAGCGAGCGCGATCGCGGGGGCCCACCGGGGCACCGCTCTCGAGGCGGGTCACCACGGCGGCGGCGAGGCCGAGCGAGCCCGTCACCCAGAGGTCGTCGCCCGGTCGGGCGCCGCGGCGGCGTGCTGGACGGTTCGTCCGACCGATCGCCACGACGTCGATCACCAGACCCCGCGGCGACCGGGTCACGTCGCCGCCCAGCACGGAAGCGCCACACGCCGCCGCCGCCGCGCGTCCTCCTCGACCGACCGCCTCGAGGGTCCCGTCGCCGTAGTCGTCGACGCTTCCCGCCAGTGAGAGGAGCACGCCCACGGGCGTCGCGGCCATCGCCGCCAGGTCGCTGAGCGCCGCCCGGACCGCACGTCCCCCGATCTCCTCGACATCGAGCCACTCCCGGCGGAAATGCACCCCCTCGACCGCCAGGTCGACGCTCACGACCCATCCGCCTTCGAGCACCGCCGCGTCGTCTCCCGAGCCGAGCTCGACGCCGGGGGGGGCGTCGTCGACCCCGGCGGTGAGACGTCGGATGAGATCGAATTCGGCTCCCGGCCCCAGCGGCGACGCCGTCATCGCGGCGCGTCCGCATCGAGAAGGAGCCAGGGAAACGGCAGATCCGTGACTCCGGGGCCCCGCTCGACGAGCGCCTCGGAGAGCCCGTCCACGACATCGGAGGCGGCGAGCCCGGCTCCGAGGCCGGTACGCAGCGCGGAACGCGCCGTCGCCAGCAGCGCCAGCCCCGCGGCCCGGCGCGGCTCGACCCCCTGCGCCAGGAATGCCCCGGTCACCCCGGCGAGCACATCACCCATCCCCGCCACGGCGAAGTCGGACGACGCGAGGGCGCTCACGGCGAGCGGGCGCCCTCGATCCGCGATGAGCGACGGGGTCCCCTTGAGGACGACCACCGCTCCGCTCGCGGACGCCAGCGCCCGAGCCGCAGCGGGCCGGTCGGCCTCGACCGTCGCGGGCTCGCAGTCCAGCAGCCGCGACGCCTCACCGGGGTGGGGCGTGAGGACGAGGGGTCGATCGCCGTGGAGCGCACCCAGGCCGCGCGGTCGTCCGGCAGCCACCAGGTTCAGCGCGTCGGCGTCCAACACGGCCGCCCGGGCCCCGTCGAGCACCTGGCCGAGCGCCACCTCCGCGGCAGCGGACGTCCCGAGTCCGGGCCCGACGACCACCGCCTTCGATGCGTCGACCGCGGTGGCGAGCGCATCGCGGTCGTCGAGTGCCACGAAAGGCGCGTCGGGGAGCGTCGCCTGGAACACCTCCCGGTGGGCCCCGTCGGCCGCGATACGCACGTATCCGGCCCCGGCACGCAGAGCCGCACGGGCCGCGAGCAGCGCGGCTCCCGCCATCCCTTCGCCTCCGGCGACCACGAGGACCGCTCCCACGCGATTCTTGTGCGTAGCCGCATCCCGAACGGGTACGACCCCATCGGCCCAACCCGGCGTGAGAAGGACCGCACCGAAATGCGCGTCCCCCGCGGGGGGAAAGCCGATCTCGGCCACGACCAGTCTACCGCTGTGACTCCGGCCGGGCTCCAGCAGGGTGCCGAGCTTGGGCCACCCGAACGAGATCGTGGCGGACGCCCGCACGGCCGGGCCCGGGACGGCCCCCGTGTCAGCCACGACACCGGATGGGATATCCAGCGCGAGGACCGGGCCATCGAACCGACCCAACTGCTCGATCACGGTCGCGGCCGGAGCTCGGGGGGCGCCTCTCAACCCCGTCCCCAGAACGGCGTCGACCACGAGCGCGGCGCCCACGAGTGCCCCCTCGCCCGCTTCGACGCTCGGGACGTCCCAGCCGTGCATCAGTGGATCGTCCGCGGGACGCCCCACCCGCACCAGTCGGACGTCCCGACCTCGGGCGTACAGCGTGCGGGCGAGAACCACGCCGTCGCCGCCGTTGTTCCCACGCCCCGAGACGACCACCACGCGACCCGTCGGGGCGAGGTGGTCGGCGAGGTCGGCGGCCGCCCGTCCGGCGCTCTCCATGAGCGCGGACTCGGGTACGCCACCGCGCTCGATGGCCTCGCGGTCGAACGCACTCGCCTCGGTTCCCGTCGCGATCGCGACCGCCGAGCGGGCGTAGGGTCTGCGGGGCCCGTTCATCGAACGGGAAGGACGCACCCGTGGCTCCGGGATCCGATGGGTCGGAGCCCGTATCGCGGGTCGGTGGGTGGCGGAAAGGGACTCCGGCGGGATGCGATCCGGAGGAAACCGGCGCCGAGCGGCGCCATGGAGACGCCTACTTGTAGCTCTGTCCGATCGCGCGACCCAGGGTGATCTCGCCGTTGTCGATGCGAATGTTGAATCCGCAGTCGGGGCTCGAGCACACCCAGGCCTTGTACCGGATCGGGGCGCCGTCGCGCCCGTAGTCGGAGAGTGGGAGCAGAAGCCCGGTCTCGCACTTCAGGCAGCGGGGAAAGCCCTGCTGTTCCATGTCCTACCCCTCCCATCGATGGATGCCGGTGTGAGGCGGGGCCCGGCGATCGACGCCGACCCTCCTCGGTCAATGCGAAGTCCCCCAGGGGTAGCTCCGCTCGAACGCTTCCTCGAAATCGTACACGTCTCGGAAGTCCTCCAGACGATCCTCGTCCTGCTTGACGAGAACCCCGCATTCGACGAGGGCGAACACGATCCGCCCTACGTCGTCGGTCGCGTGGATACCCCAATGTTCGAGAACGGTCCGAGCGAGGGGTCCGAACCGCTCGAGAGCCAGATCCCGAACTCCCAGAGCCAGCTCGCTGCCCGAGATGTGGCGTGGCGGCTGAAGGCGATTCACGACGGATTGGAGCGCGGACAGGACGAACAGGTACCCTTTCGCGTGGAAGCGAGGGTCCTTCTCCTGGAGTCGACCCAGGATCTCGTCGGCGAACTGTAGTTCCGTCATGGCGCCCAAACTTACGTGCTTTGGTCCGGTACGCCAGACCCGCTCCAACCCCCGGAGTCCCGCATCGGAGGGCCGTCCGGAGCGGTTCCGTCACGCCACCGGGGCCTGCACTGCATGCAGAGGGAAACCCGCGCACAACTCCTCGATCTCGTCGCGGGTCCGCTCGATCAGGCGCTCGTCCTCGGGGGCCGAGAGCACACGGGCGATCCACTCACCGATGCGGTGCATCTCGGCCTCGCCCATCCCACGCGTCGTCAGCGCCGGGGTCCCGATACGGAGCCCGGACGTGACGAACGGAGACCGTGTCTCGCCCGGTACCGTGTTCTTGTTGACGGTGATCCCCGAGGACTCGAGGGCGTGCTCGGCGACCTTCCCGGTCAGCTCGGGATGACTCGGACGGAGATCCACGAGCAGCAGGTGGTTGTCGGTCCCGCCGCTCACCAGGTGGAAGTCCCGCGCCAGCAGCGCGTCGCCGAGCGCCTTGGCATTCAGCACGATCTGGCGGGCGTAGTCCGTGAACGTCGGAGCGAGCGCCTCCTGGAAGGCGACCGCCTTGGCCGCGATCACGTGCATGAGCGGTCCACCCTGCAGCCCCGGGAAGACGGCCTTGTCGACGGCCTTGGCGTGCTCCTCGCGTGCCAGGATGATTCCGCCGCGAGGGCCGCGGAGCGTCTTGTGGGTCGTGCTCGTGACGACGTCCGCGTGGGGCAGCGGCGAGGGGTGCACGCCGGCGGCGACCAGCCCCGCGATGTGGGCCATGTCGACGAGAAGCACCGCGCCGACCTCACGAGCGATCTCCGCGAACACGCCGAAATCGATGATCCGGGGATACGCGCTCGCCCCCGCGATGATCATCCTCGGCCGAACGGCCCGGGCCCGCTCCCGCATCGCGTCGTAGTCGAGGCGCCCGGAGTCCGCGTGGACCCCATACGCCGACACGTCGAAGTACCGGCCGGAGATGTTCACCGCCGACCCGTGGGTCAGGTGACCCCCGTGACTGAGGTCCATCCCGAGAATCCGATCGCCCGGCTCGAGGAAGGCGAGGAAGGCGGCCATGTTCGCCTGTGCACCCGAGTGCGGCTGCACGTTGGCGTGATCCGCCCCGAAGAGGGCGCAGGCGCGCTCACGGGCGAGCGACTCGACGACGTCGACGTGCTCGCATCCGCCGTAGTATCGCTTCCCCGGCAGCCCCTCGGCGTACTTGTTGGTAAGTACGGTGCCGGATGCTTCGAGGACTGCGGGAGAGGCGAAGTTCTCGCTCGCGATCAGCTCCAGGCCGCTGATCTGCCGGTGCTCTTCGGCGCGGATCGCGCGGGCGACCTCGGGATCGATCGCGGCCAGGTTGTGGAGAGGTGTTTCCATGGTCAAACGAAGCTGCGCTGAAGGTGACGAGCCCGGGCCACTCGGTCTTCGGCCACGCGATCAGCGGCCTCGGCCGGGGGGAGGCTCTCGTCGTCGGCGGTCTGGAATATCTTGCGGAGAGAGCTGTAGATCTCGCCCGCCTTGAGCTTGCTCCGCTCGGCCGACCACTCGTGCAGCTCTCCGTAGACGTTGATCAGTCCGCCCGCATTGATCACGTAGTCCGGGGCGTAGAGAATGCCGGCTTCGTGGAGCGCGTCGCCGTGATGCGACAGCGCGAGCTGGTTGTTGGCCGCTCCGGCGATGATCCCGAACTTGAGTACGGGGAGGGTGTCGTCGTTGACGACGGCACCGAGCGCGCAGGGAGCGAAGACGTCGGCATCCACGGCGTAGATGGCGTCCGGGTCGACCGCGGTCGCACCGAACTCGTCGACCACCCGCTGCACGCGGCCCGCATCGATGTCGGTCACGGTCAACCGTGCACCCTCGTCGGCGAGGTATTTGCACAGCCAGTAGCCGACATGGCCGAGACCCTGCACGGCCACGTGCTTGCCGTCGAGATCGTCCGAGCCCGTGCGGTGGGCCACGGCCGCGCGAATCCCGACGAACACGCCGTACGCCGTCACGGGCGACGGATCCCCCGAACGACCGTAGATCCCGACCACGTGATCGGTCTCGGCCAGAACGTAATCCATGTCGGCCGGCGAGGTGCCGACGTCCTCGGCGGTGATGTAGCGCCCCCCGAGCGATTCGACGGCGCGGCCGTGCGCGCGGAAGATCATCTCGCGGTCGGCGACCCGATTGTCGCCGAGAATGACCGACTTCCCGCCACCCAGGTTCAACCCGCTCACCGCCGCCTTGTAGGTCATCCCGCGCGAGAGGCGCAGGGCGTCGATGATGGCGTCACGATCGGAGTCGTACCGCCAGAACCGGGTCCCACCCAGGGCGGGCCCGAGCGTCGTGTCGTGGATCGCGATGATCCCCCTGTATCCCAACGTGGGCTCACTCCAGAAGACGAGCTGTTCGTGCTCGTAGCGGCCCATCATCTCGAACATTTCCATTCCTGCCCAGCTCCTCTAGTGGTCGGACCCGTGCCGCCGAAGGCGATCAGCCCTCGGCCGCCCGCATGATCTCGCGCGCGATCACGAATCGCAGGATCTCGCTCGTTCCCTCGTAGATCTCCGTGCCCTTCGCATCGCGCATCAACTTCTCCACCGGGTAGTCTCGCATGTACCCGTAGCCCCCGAAGATCTGAACTGCCTCGTCGGAGGCGAACATCGCCGTCTCGCTGGCGATCAGCTTGGCCCCGGCGACCCGCGCAACGAGCGAATTCTCACCCACCCCGTCGTCCGCTTCGCCCGCCCGGAGCCGCTGTAGGCGCGCGCCGACTTCTCGCAC
>JAHHMJ010000702.1 GCA_018678395.1 Gemmatimonadota bacterium
GACGAAGACATCTCGGAGTTCACCGCCGCCGGTCCGGGCGGGGGCACGGGAGCCGCAGCTGACGCGACCGCCGGGGGCGGCCCCGAAGCGGGGGCACCGCCGGCCGAGACGTCCGCCCCGTCGCAAGCCGAGACCGCGGCTCCGGAGGTGCCGGCGTCGACCGGTGGGGCCGGGGGCCGCGTCAAAGCGTCACCGCTTGCTCGCCGCCTCGCCGACGAAGCCGGCCTCGACCTGGGCCGTGTCGCCGGCTCCGGCCCGGGCGGCCGCATTGTGAAGCGTGACGTCGAGGTGGCTCGTGACGCAGCGCCCGCCGCCGCGACGCCCGCTGCGTCTCGCCCCGCGACGCCCGCCCCGGAGCCGTGGGCGGATGCGGGTGCGGCCGAGAGTCACGAAGAGGTCCGCGTGAGCCAGATGCGCAAGACGATTGCGCGCCGGCTGACCGAGTCGTTGGCACCGGTGCCCCACTTCTTCCTGACCGTCGACGTCGACATGAGTCGGGTGGTCGCGGCGCGGAAGCGCGTGAACGCACTCGTGGAGGCCACGGGCGACAAGGTGTCGTTCAACGACTTCGTGCTGAAGGCCACGGCGGCGGCGCTCGCCCGACACCCCGACTGCAACGCGGCCTGGCACGGGGACCACATCAAGCGATTCCACCACGTCCACATGGGTGTGGCCGTCGCCATCGAGGACGGCCTCATCACTCCGGTGGTCAAGCACGCCGACCGGAAGGGGCTCGTCCAGATCTCCCGCGAGGTGAAGGAGATGGCGGGGCGCGCTCGCGAAAAGCGGCTTCAGCCCGACGAGTACACGGGCGCCACCTTCTCGGTGTCCAACCTCGGGATGCTCGGCATCCACGAGTTCACCGCGATCATCAACCCGCCCGAGGCGGGCATTCTGGCGATCGGTGGTGTCGAGGACACGCCGGTGGTCGTCGACGGAGAGGTGGTCGTTCGCCCCCGGATGCGGGTCACGATGAGCTGCGACCACCGGGTGATCGACGGCGCGCAGGGCTCACGTTTCCTGCAGACGCTGAAGGCGATGCTCGAGGAGCCCGCCGCAATTCTGGTTTGATGGCTCGTCGTGTGGGTTTCAGGAGGGGGGTGACCGCCGCAGTTCTTGCGGCGGTCGTCGTCGCGGCGTGCGGAACCGGCGAGGGCCCGAGTACCGCTCTCGAGATCGAGACGGCCGATGCGCAGGCTGCGAGCGGTGGCGTCAATTCCCCGCAGTGGATGGATGCGCCCTACGTGGTGCTCGTCTCCATGGATGGGTTCGCCGCCCGGTACATGCAGCAATACGCGCCGGAGACGTTGAACGCGCTCGCCGCGCGAGGGGCCTGGGCGCCCGAAGGCATGGTCCCCGTGTTCCCGGTCAAGACGTTCCCGAACCACTATTCGCTAGCGACGGGCCTGCACCCGGCGCGGCACGGGGTGGTGGCCAACACGTTCTACGATCCGGACCGGGACGAGACCTATCGAATCTCGGACCGGGATGAGGTCGAGGACGGCACGTGGTACGCCGGCGAGCCCATCTGGGTGACCGCGGAACGCCGGGGAATGGTCGCGGGAGCCTTCTACTGGGTCGGGACCGAGGCCGACGTCGGAGGCGTCCGGCCCAGCTATTGGCGGATCTTCGACGCATCGGTCACGAACGCGCAGCGCGTCGACGGTGTCCTCGCGTGGCTCGCGTACCCTGCCGAGCGTCGGCCCCACCTGCTGACGCTCTACTTCAACGAGACGGACAACGTCGGGCACGATTTCGGCCCCGACAGCC
Source organism: Gemmatimonadota bacterium (assembly GCA_018678395.1). GTDB lineage: Bacteria > Gemmatimonadota > Gemmatimonadetes > Longimicrobiales > Gaopeijiaceae > Gaopeijia. The sequence continues at coordinate 1,771 of JAHHMJ010000702.1, forward strand.
CGGAGCTCGAACAGGCGGTCACCTCGGTAGACCGTGCGCTGCGGCGGCTTCTCGACGGCATCGAGGCGCTGGACCACGGCGACCGGGTGATCGTCATCGTCGTCAGTGACCACGGGATGGACGGCTTCCTCCCCGAGACGACCGAGTACGTCGAGGACGCCGTCGAGTCCCTGGAGGGGATCCAGTTCACCGGCGCGGGCTCCCACGCGAACCTCTGGATCGAAGGGGGCCGGGATCGGGCGATCGAGGTGCGAGACCGGATCAACGCGGGCCTCGAGCACGTGGCCGCCTACCTGCCGGACGAGACCCCGGAAGTGCTCCACTATCGAGATCACCCGCGACTTGGGGACCTGGTCCTGGTTCCCGACTCGGGGTGGGTCGTCTACCCCCGCAACGATCGTCCGGCGCGGCCGGGGTTCACCCACGGGTGGGACTCACGCAATCTGGCCATGCGGGCCCTCTTCGTCGCGGCCGGGCCGCGGATCGCGGCGGGGGTGGAAGTGGCCCCCTTCTCGGCGGTCGACATCTACCCGTTGGTCGCCGAACTGCTGGGTCTCGAGCCCGCACGGGATATCGACGGCACTCTGGAGCCCTGGTCGGGCGTTCTCCGTCCGTAGGAGTCCGGTCGGGTCAATCGGTCTCGCTCGGTGCTCCAGCTCGCGGATAGACGCGTAGCACCTCGTAGCGTCGCAGCCGGACCTGGCCGGCCGGCGTCCCCCGACCCTTGCTGACGTCGGCGGCCTCGCACCAGTGCACCGGGACCTTTCCGCGTGCCTCCCGCGCCTTCGAGTGCCATGCCGCGAGCGCGGCCGCCCGTTCGACGACCGCCCGAGGCGGCGGGCCGTCACCGCTGTCCCGCCGAAGGATGACGTGGCTGCCAGGGCTACCTGCAACGTGAAACCAGAGATCGCGGGGCTGAGCGAGCTTCAGCGAGAGGGTGTCGTTCGCCCGGGCGGACCGTCCGACCCAGATCTCGTACCCGCCCGCGTCGTGACGCGTCGCCACGTCTTCGAGCGCGGGGCCCCTTCGGTGCCCGCGCTCAGAAGCCGCCACCGCCCCCACCTCCACCACCGCCGCCGCTGAATCCGCCTCCGCCGCCGAACCCCGAGCTCGAAGACGAGCTCCGCGGAGCGGACGCCATCGCGCTCGAGGTGCGACTCGAGACCGATGAGAGGTCGGACACGAGATGAGACGGAGTGAACGAGGTCGATCCGTTCCGGCCGACGTACCAGCCACTCGATCGCGCCGCGGCCTCCGCGTAGATCCGCTCGAAGGCGCCCGCCCACTGCTTGTCGACGCTGAGCGCCATCGCGAACGGCAGGAAGGCTTCGAACTGCTCGGGACCCTTGATCATCCGTCGGAACCGGTCCGAATCGACACGGGTCAGGAACTCCTCGAAGCCGAGAATCTGCTCCATCGTCCGGGCTCCCCGCACGGTCCGGGCGGGCATCACGATGCCGAACCCGATCACGGGGATGCCCGCGCCGATCCCGCCGATGATTGCGGCGAGCGGGGCCGCACCGGCTGCATTCGCGAAGAACAGGAAGATGGCGGTCGCGATCCCGCCGACCACGATCCCGATGCCGACGTAGGCGCCCTGCACGGAGTCCGGACGGCGCCCGTAGTAGCCGGCCTCGACGAGCTCGGCGTAGATCGCCTTCTTGATCTTGGGGATCTCGCGGTAGAAGTCGTTCTCGAGGTCGTCGGTGGTCACGACGTCGTCCTCGTCGAAGAGCGCGGCGAGGAGGATGCGCTCGTGCGGCGCCAGGCCGGAGACGTCGTGATGGAGACGCACGAACCGGTAGTCCGGCTTGCTCAGGAGTCGTTCGAAGGTGCCCTGCTCCTCCTCCTCGATCCGGAGGTGTCCGCGGACCGCGAGATCGACCAGCGTCGCCGTGATGTCGCGCATGTCGACCGTGTTGTCGACCAGCGTTCCGGCGGCCGCCGGAGAGAGCCCCTCGGGAGGGTCGTACTGCGGTACGATCGGCCGACCCTCGGGGTCCTTCCCTCTCGCGAGCCACAGGCGCCACATGAGGACGAGGCTCAGAAGCGGAGCGAGCAGCGGCCAGTTCAGCGACAGGATCCAGAGCGCGCGATCGAGGGCCGTGGGCCGCTCGACGACTCCCGGGTCCCACCCCACGACGACGCTCAGGCCCTCGCGAAATCCCAGATCCGCAGTTTCGAACAAGAATCCTTCTTCGATTTCAGTGACGGCCCCCTCGCTCTGCACCGACCCGTAGGCTCCGGTGAAGAAACTGGTCCGTCGTCCCGTCGTCCCCGGGGGCAGGACCACCCGTGCGACGGCCCGGCGAATGGGGATTTCCCATTCGTTGCCGGTCACGTTCCAGTAGAGCTCGTCGTGGTTCTCGAAGAAGCGCAGGCCGTTCCGGACCCCGTATCGGATCGAGACCGTCTCCTCGCGATCCATGGCGTCCGGCACCCAGATCTTGATCTTGCGGTTCCGCCCCTCCCGCGAGATTTCGTGCTCGAGCCGATTACCCGCCCCGTCCACGATGGACCGGATGTCGAGCCGGATCCGGTCGCGCAGTCCCCGGGAGTCCTCCATCTCGACCGGAATCGAGCGGAAGACCCCGTTCCAGGATCCGTCGAACCGAAAGCGGAGCGCCTCGACGACCTCGAGGCCGCCGTCCTCCTCCACGGTGAGGGTGGCGTTGAACTCGAGGAGGGTCAGTTCACGCTGCTGCGGGGCCGCGGCGGCCGCCTGGGGTGACCCGGCCCCGACGAGAGCGGTCAGGCCCAGAAGCAGGGGGAGGGCCGCAGCCCGCAAGAGCTCGCCGAAGGCCTGGCGGCGCTCGCCATGACGCCGTCTCCGGAGGCCGGAGCCCGAGCGCCTCCCCGCACCCGAAGGTCCCTCTGCGGTCACGCACCACTCCCGAAGTCGACGTTCGGAACTTCACGCTCACCCCCGGTCGCCTCGAAGAACTCCCGCTCCCGGAATCCGAAGGTGCGCGCGACGAGGTTGGTGGGGACCTGCCCGACCTTGGTGTTGTAATCGCGCACGACCGCGTTGTAGTACCGGCGCGCCTTCTGGATCGCGTCCTCGAGTGACGAGAGCGTCGACTGGAGCCCGGCGAAGTTCTCCGACGCCCGCAGTTCAGGGTAGTTCTCGGAGAGGGCGAAGAGCGATTTCAGCGCTCCGGTCAGCATGTTCTCGGCTTCCGCCGCCGCCGCCGGTCCGGTCGCGTTCATCGCCTTGGATCGCGCTTCGACGACCGCCTCGAACGTGCCCTTCTCGTGGCTGGCGTATCCCTTGACGGTCTCGACCAGGTTGGGGACGAGGTCGTGACGTCGCTTCAGTTGGACGTCGACGTCGGCCCAGGCTCCATCGGCGGTCTCCCGCAGCCGTACGAGGGAGTTGTACATGATCGCGACGATGACCACGATCAGCGCGAGAACCCCGAGTTCGAGCAACATCGACCAACCTCCGGATAAGGAGCGGGGGCCGTTCCCGGCGGACGCCGATGCGGCCCGGACGCTGCAAGCTAGGTCCCGGTGCCCGGGCCCCGAAACCCTTACGGCGAGGCCGTGCGTGGTCTTTACTTCGCCCGTGCCCGCCGTCTACCTTCGAAGGCTCGAACGGACCCTTCTGCCGTCTGCGTTCGCGCGTGCGGCGTTCCATCAAGAGAGGTGACTGTGGCGGCGACCGACGACACCCGTTTCGATATCATCGTCGTGGGGAGTGGACCCGGCGGGTACATCGCGGCGATCCGGGCGTCCCAGCTCGGCATGAACGTGGCCTGTGTGGAGGCGGACAAGCTGGGAGGAGTCTGCCTGAACATCGGTTGCATCCCGACCAAGGCGATGCTGACCAGCGCGCTCCTCGTGAACGACGTGAAGACGAGCGGTGAGGCCCACGGCATCACCGCGTCCGATCTGTCCTTCGACCTGGGTCCCGCACAGGAGCGCAGCCGCCGGGTCGCCAATCAGTTGAGCCGCGGTATCGCGGGCCTGTTCAAGAAGAACAAGATCACGCATGTCCAGGGCTACGGTCGCCTGCAGGGTGGTGGCGCCGTCGCCGTGGAGAACGAGGGCGAGACGCGGGTCATCCACGGTGAGAGCATCATCGTGGCCACCGGCTCCCGTCCCCGGAATCTGCCGTCGCTGCAGATCGACGAAGACCGCATCTGGTCGTCCACGGGCGCCCTCATGCAGACCGAAGCGCCCGGCTCGCTCCTGATCGTGGGCGCCGGCGCCATCGGCATGGAGTTCGCCGACGTCTACGAGGCCTACGGTACGAAGGTCACCATCGTCGAGGCGCTCGACCGCATCCTCCCGCTCGAGGACCGCGAGGTGTCGGCGTTCATGGCTCGCACCTACAAGAAGCGCGGCATGGACATCCATACCGGCGCCTACTTCGAGTCCGCCGACATTCAGGACGACGGGGTGCAGGTCTCGTTCAAGGACAGCAAGGGCGAGATCCACGAGATGAAGGTCGACTACGTCCTCTCCGCGGTCGGACGGGTACCGAACTCCGAGGACGTGGGGCTCGCCGCCGCCGGTGTCGACACTGACGATCGGGGCTTCATCCAGGTCGACGCCCAGATGCGCACCAACGTCGCCGGCGTGTACGCCCTCGGCGACGTGGCCGGCCGCCAGCTGCTGGCGCACAAGGCGATGCACGAGGGTGTCTCCTGCGTCGAGCACATCGCCGGGGTGGGTCACCACACCGTCGACTACGACAACGTGCCCAACTGCACCTATTGCCATCCGGAAGTGGCCTCCGTGGGCCTCACCGAAGATCAGGCGCGCGAGGCGGGCCACGACATCGAGGTCGGTAAGTTCCCGTGGGTGGGTATCGGGCGCGCGGTGGCCTCCGGTCACGCCGAGGGCTTCATCAAGGTGATCCGCGATACACGCTATTCGGAGATCCTGGGCGCGCACATCGTCGGTCCCCACGCCACCGAACTCATCGCCGAGTTCGTGCTGGGCCGCCACCTGGAGTCGACCGTCGAAGAGATGGAGCGGGCCATCCACCCACACCCGACCCTCTCCGAGGGTGTCGGTGAGGGCGCGTTGGCCGCCCTCGGCCGCGCCATGCACATCTGACCCGGGGTCCGTCGTCCATGGCCCCGGCCGAACGCACCTGGTCGACCGAGGAGGAGCGCGCCCTGCGGCTGTGGATCGCCCTCGCGCGTGCCTATTCGACCACGGCGCGGGCCGTGGCGCACAAGGTCGGAGAGTACGGGCTGACGACGGCGCAGTTCGGGATTCTCGAAGCGCTGCACCATCTGGGTCCTCTCCCCCTCGGAGAGCTCGCCGAGAAGCTCCTGGTGACGGGCGGCAACGTGACCTACGTGATGGACCGGCTGGAGGCGTTGGGTTTCGTCGTCCGGAAGCGGAGCGACGCGGACCGACGGGTGGTGACCGCCGTGCTGACGCCGGAAGGGCGTGCCCTGGTGGCCGCGGTGTTTCCGGGCCATGCCAGCTTCGTTCGCGACCTGATGGCCTCGCTCGATCCCGACGAGCAGGAGCAGGCGCGAGACCTGCTCAAGCGTCTGGGGAAGGGAATCGCCGAGTCGGAATGAGCGAACGGGCCCGTCCGGACTTCGGACGGGCCCGTTCTACACCCCCCGGGTGGCCTGCAGGCCTTCGGGGCTCGCGCGCTCAGCCCGCGGGAGTGAGCGTCTCGAAGGACGGCTCGATGCCCCGGATCTTCAGGATCCGAACGATGGCCTCCCCGATCTTGTTGTTGGGGGTGGACGCCCCCGCCGTGATCCCGAGGGAGAACGACCCGTCGGGCAGCCACTCGGTTTCGAGGGACTCGGGGTGATCTGCGGCGAGCTCCGGCTTGTGTCGGATCGTGCCGGCATCCACGTCGATGCACGCCGCGTCCTCGACGTGGTACGTGGTCGTGTACTGCCGGCACATGTGCGCGAGATGGTTGGTGTTCGAGGAATTGTATCCTCCGATGACCACCATGATGTCGGGCGGCGACACCATCATCTCCTTCACCGCGTCCTGCCGCTCCTGCGTCGCGGAGCAGATCGTCCCGAACGAGCGGTAGTGCTCGTCGACGTGGTCTTCGCCGAAACGCTCGACCATGGCCTGCTTGACCCGTCCCCCGATCGCGAGCGACTCGTTGGCGAGCATCGTGGTCTGGTTGGCGACACCGATCTGCTCGAGGTCGCGGTCCGGATCGAATCCCTCGCTCGCCTTGTGGGCGAAGAGGTCGATGAAGGCATCCCGATCGATGTGACCGGGTCGGCGCGCGATGTAGTCGCACACGATCATCGCCTCGTCCATGTCGCGAACGAGGAGGTACTTCCCGCCTTCGTACTTCAGAGCCTGTGAGGCGGTGGCGCGTGACTCCTCGTGCTTGTGCTTGCCGTGGATGAGCGCGGTGTACCCGTCTCGGGCATAGCTCTCCACCCGCTTCCACACGTGCAGGACGGACCCGCAGGTCGTATCCACGAGGATGCAGCCGATGCCCTTGAGCTCTTCGAAGGCCTGGATCGTGACCCCGAAGGCGGGCAGCAGCACGACGTCGTCGGAGGTGACCCCCGAGAAGTCGAACTCGCCCTCGACATCCGGATAGATGAACTGGATGCCCATCTCGGTCATCCGCCGATTGACGTGCGGATTGTGGATGATTTCACCGACGAGATAGATCGTCCGGTCCGGGAACTTGAGGACCGTCTCGTAGGCGTAGTCCACCGCCCGGTCCACCCCGTAGCAGAAGCCGAACTCCTGCGCGAGGCGAACGGTGACGTCGCCGAACTCGTCCCGGTACCCGCGCGCGCGGATGCGATGGACGATTTCGGAGTGGTATTCTGCATCGATGAGGGGCTTCACCTCGGACTTGAGTCCGAACCCCTTCCGGAAGTAGGTCTGTTCCATGGCTCCAACGGTACGCGGGAGGAAGATTCCCGAACACCCGGGCGGACCCGGAGTTCCGGGCTCGGGTAGCACGGCCCATGTTCGCCCGTCTCGCATTTCTGTTCGTGGTCGTGCCGCTTCTCGAGCTGGCGCTGCTCGTCCAGCTCGGGCAATGGGTCGGGCTGTGGCCGACCCTGGCGCTGGTCTTCGCGACCGGCATCGCGGGTGCTTCGCTCGCGCGAGCGCAGGGGCTGAGGACGCTCGCCGCCTTTCAGAGCGAGCTCGCCTCGGGTCGCCTTCCATCGGGCCCGCTCCAGGACGGGTTGGCGGTCCTCGTCGGTGGCGCACTGCTCCTCACGCCGGGCCTCCTGACCGACGTCTTCGGCTTCTCTCTGCTCGTCCCGGCGTCCCGCCGGTGGATCGTGCGGCGCATGACGGACCACCTGCGCCGACTCCAGGCAGAGGGCGTCGTGCACGTCGGTGTCATGACACCCATGGGTCCCGAGTTCCACCCGATCGATCCTCGAGCCGGGGACGACACCGCTGCGCGTGCGGCGGGTCTGGACCCCCGGAACGAGATTCGCACTCCCCCTGACTGACCCGGCCATGGACCGCTCCTTTCTGCGCCGCCTCCTGGATGCCCCCGGACCGTCGGGTTTCGAGGTTCGACCCGCACGGGTGTGGCGGGCCGAAGCCGAGACGTTCGCCGAATCCGTGGCCGTCGACGTCAACGGCAACTCCACCGCCGCCGTGCGTCGACAGGGCTCTCCGCGTGTGATGATGGCGGGGCACGTCGACGAGATCGGCCTGCAGGTGACCCACATCGACGAGGAGGGATACCTCTACGTCGACGAGATCGGCGGCTGGGATGCCCAGGTGCTCGTCGGGCAGCGTGTGAAGATCCTGTCTCGCAACGGGGACATCGTGGGCGTCGTCGGCAAGAAGGCGATCCACCTGATTCAGCCGGACGAACGGTCCAAGGCGTCGCGGACTCGCGATCTCTGGGTCGACGTCGGCGCACCCGACCGCGATGCCGTGCTGGAGATGGGGCTTCGCGTCGGCGATCCCATGGTCCTGGATCAAGGGATGATCGAGTTGGCGGGCGACCGCATCGCCAGCCGCGCCATCGACAACCGCATCGGGGCGTTCGTGGTGCTGGAGGCCCTGCGACTGCTCGCCGAGGACCCCGCGGAAGCCGGGGCCTTCGCCGTGGCCACGGCGCAGGAGGAGATCGGCTATCAGGGTGGCGGTGCCCGGTCCAGCGCGTTCGCGCTGCAGCCCGACGTGGCGCTGGTGGTCGACGTGACCTTCAGTACCGACGTGCCCGATGTGCCCAAGAAGGAGCTGGGCGAGCACAAGGTCGGTGGCGGGCCGGTCCTGAGCCGGGGTTCGGCGGCCCACCCGGTCGTCTTCGAACGGCTGGTCGAGGTCGCCGACGCGGAGGGCATACCGTACTCCCTGCAGGCATCTCCGCGCGCGACGCGCACCGACGCAGACGGGATCCATCTGACCCGGGCCGGTGTGCCTACGGGTCTCGTTTCGGTACCGAACCGCTACATGCACTCGCCGAACGAGGTCGTGTCGATGGGCGACCTGGAGCACACGGCCCGGCTTCTCGCCGCGTTCGTGCGCAGTCTCGACCAAGAGACGGACTTCACGCCGCGTTGACGAATCTTCGCCTCGACCCTACGCTTGTAGGCTGCCGAAGTGACTTCGCTCAACCATCGGCCGGCTTCGTGCCGGCCCTTCAGGGACCATCAGGGGAAACGACGTTTATGCTGGATGCCAACGAACTGATCATGGACCTTCAGCAGATGCGCGACGAGGGGCATCTCTCGGACGCCCTCATGCGCCAGGCCGTGCGGCGGATTGCGAAGGCCGATCCCCGTTTCGACTGGGTCGGTGTCTACCTCCTCGACGAGGCGGAGAACGAGCTCTGGCTGCACAACTACGTGGGGTCGCCGACGGAGCACGCCAAGATCCCCGTGGGGACCGGAATCTGCGGAATGGCGGTCGCCGAGAAGGGCAACATCATCGTCGCCGACGTGTCCGAGGTCGAGAACTATCTGGCCTGCGACCCCGACGTGCAGTCCGAGATGGTCGTGCTGATCCGGGCCGGTGACGAGATCTTCGGCCAGATCGACCTCGATTCGTCGGACAAGGACGCCTTCACCGACGAGGACGAGGCCGCCGTGGCCGTGGTCGCCGAGAAGCTCGCCGAGCAGCTCGCCGCCGAGCGCCGCTGACGCGAATCGCGATGGCGGCTCCGTTGCGGAGGCTCCGGGCGGACAACCCCGGGCCCTTCACCTTCGACGGGACCGTCTCCTACATCCTGGGTCACTCCGACCGAGTGATCCTGGATCCGGGCCCGAACGTGGACGACCACGTTCGGGCCCTCGTTCGTGGGGTCGCCGGGGCCGCGCGTGTGCGGATCGTCCTGACTCATGGCCACCCCGATCACGCGGGTGGGGTCGATGCGCTCGTCCGGGCGCTGGAGGAAGCCGGTTCGGCGCCCTCGGACATCGTCGGTGCCGGGCACCCGGACGCGCGGCCTCTCTCCGCCGACGAGGCGGTGGTCTTCGACGCCGGGCGGCTGGTCGCGGTCCCGACGCCGGGCCACACGCGCGATCACCTGGCGTGGTGGTGGCCGGAGAGGGGGGGGCTTTTCACGGGTGACCACGTGCTCGGCCACGGGGACACCACGTGGGTGGCCGAATATCCGGGGTGCGTCGCCGACTACCTCGCCTCGCTCGAGCGCGTCCGGCGTCTCGAACCGCTCGTCGTCCACCCGGGACACGGCCCCGACCTCGACGACCCTCCTGAGGCCTTCGACCGTTTCGAGGCGCATCGACGCCAGCGAATCGAGCAGGTACGAGCCTGCCGCCGTCGCGAGCCGGGCATCGCGGGGGACGCGCTGTACCGCAGGGTCTACGGCGACCGGGTCCCCGCGGGGCTCGAAGGAGCGGCCCGCCGGTCGCTCGCGGCGGTCGCGGAGTACGTGGACACCGTGCCCGAGTAGATCGCGACGCTGCGAGGGCGTATCCTCGTTCGTGTGACCCGCTCCGCGCCCTCGCCCGAATCCGCCCGCGCCGGCGACGCACGCCCGCCGGCCGTGCCACCCGCTGCGCTCGTCCGGGATCTGCGAGGGCGCCTGGGGCGAGAGGCCGTTCTCACGGACCCGGATCGGCTGCTGGTCTACGAAGCCGACGGCCTGCCGCACTACCGGAGGCGCCCCGCCGCGGTCGTACTGCCACGAGACACCGAGGAGACGGCCTGGGCCGTGGAACGCCTGCACGGCGCGGGGATTCCGATCGTACCGCGCGGCGCCGGCACGGGCCTGTCCGGAGGGGCAATCGCCGCGCCGGGCGCCGTGCTGGTCGGGACGGCCCGGATGCGCAGCATCGTGTCGCTCGACCCCGCGAATCGCCGCGCTCGGGTTCAGGCGGGCGTCCTCAATGCGGATCTGTCCACGGCGGCGGAACCGTACGGTCTGCACTACGCGCCGGATCCATCGTCGCAGACCGCCTGTACGCTGGGCGGCAACGTGGCCGAGAACTCCGGTGGGCCGCATTGCCTGAAGTACGGCGTTACCAGCCGCTACGTCACGGGGCTGACCGTGGTGGGGGCCGACGGACGGGTCGTCCGCCTGGGAGGCTGCACGACCGCCGCTCCCGACTGGGTGGGACTCTTCGTCGGGTCGGAGGGATGCTTCGGGATCGCGACGGAGATCGAGGTCCGGCTCGTGCCACGGACGCCGGGCGTGCGGACGCTGCTCGCGGTGTTTTCGCGGTTGGAGGACGCGGGTGCCGCGGTGTCGGCGATCATCGCGGCGGGTCTCCTGCCGGCGGCTCTGGAGATCCTCGATCGCGCCACCATCCGGGCCGTCGAGGAGAGCGTCTTCGCCGCCGGGTATCCGAAGGATGCGGGGGCCGTGCTCGTCGTCGAGTTCGACGGGCTCGAGGAGGAGCTGGACGAGGATGCGGAGCGCGCGGATGCGCTCTGTCGAACCCACGGCGCGTCCCGGGTCGAGCGGGCTCGCGAAGCAGCCGATCGGGCCCGCCTGTGGAAGGGCCGCAAGAAGGCGTTCGGCGCCCTGGGGCGTCTGGCACCCGACATGGTCGTGCAGGATGCGACGGTTCCCCGCTCTCGACTTCCCGAGGTTCTGTCCCGGATCGACGAAATCGCGGATCGGCATCGACTGCTCATCGCCAACGTCTTCCACGCAGGCGATGGGAATCTCCATCCGAATCTCCTCTTCGATCGCAGGGACCCGGACCAGCTCCAGCGGGTCGAATCGGCTTCACGTGAGATCATGGCCGTCTGCGTCGATGCGGGTGGAACCATCACCGGTGAACACGGCGTCGGGCTGGACAAGCGCCGCTACATGACGTTGGTGCACGGTCCCGAGGAGTTGCGGGCGCAGGAGGGAGTGCGCGGGGTCTTCGATCCCCGGCGACTCTGGAATCCCGGTAAAGTCCTGCCGGAGCGCGGCGGCGACGCGGCGGAGCCGACCGTGCCGCCCGAGGACGTAGCCGCCCTCGCACGGCTGCTGCGCAAGGCGTCGGACGAGGGTCGACGGCTGTCGCCGGCTCGACGACTCGATCCCGAGGCGGCCCGCATCGACCTGACGACTCTCTCCGGCATCGAGCACTACGAGCCGGCCGACCTCACGTTGACCGCGGGCGCCGGGACCTCGCTCGAGTCGATCTCCGCTCGCACGGCCGCGGCCGGGCAATGGTTGCCGATCGACGGTCCAGGGCTGGACGAAGCCACGCTGGGGGCGGTCGCAGCCGCAGGCGTGCACGGAACGCTCTGGTCGGGCTTCGGGGCCATGCGGGACCTCGTTCTGGGTCTGACCGTGGTGACCGGCGACGGTCGAGTGCTCCGACTCGGCGGCCGGGTGGTCAAGAACGTCGCAGGCTTCGACCTGGTTCGGCTGATGATCGGCAGCCGCGGCGCGCTGGGCGTGATCGCGTCCGTGACGGTCCGCCTCTATCCGAGACCGGCGGCGGAAAGATGGTGGATGATGCGCGCGAGCCGCCCGGAAGACCTGTTGGACGTCGTCGAGGCGGTGCGCGGGGCGGTGGTCGATCCGAGTGCGATGGAGTTGGGGTGGGACGCGTCCGGCGCGACCCTCCTGGTCCGAAGTCTCGGATCGGAGGAGCGGGTCACCGCGTTCTCGAACGAGATCGTCTCCATCGGCGGTCTCACGCCGGTCGATGCCGCGGCCATCGCCTCGACCCGGCGCGAGGCCCGGCGGGCACTGGAGGCCATCCGTCGGCCGGTTCGCTTCGCAGACGGTCCCGCCGAACTCGGCTCGCTGATCGATCGCGCTCGCCGCTGGTGCGATCGTGAGGAACGACCGTTCGCCGGGTGGGCGATCGTGGACCGGGCGGAGCTGGGCCTGGCGGTCGAGCGGGACCCCGCGCCAGACGTCGGAAGCTCACACTCCTCGGGCCGCGTCCCATGGAGCGGCGAGATCAAGCGGTTCTTCGACCCCTCCGGAGTGCTGCCGTGCGGTCCATTCGGTGCTGCAGACACCGGCGATAGCCCTTCGGTGAGCGCGACACCGGTGAAGATGGGGCCCGTTCATGAATGACGATTCATCTTCAAGGCAGTTAGCAAACAGTTATTCGCTAAGCCTTCGAGAGTGCGTGCACTGCGGCTTCTGCCTTCCCGCGTGCCCCACGTACACCCGTCTCGGTGACGAGGCGGACTCACCCCGTGGCCGACTCCATCTCATGCAGGCCGTCGCCGAGGGCCGCCTGGATGCCGGTTCGAACGCATTTCAGACGCACCTCGACCGCTGTCTGGGGTGCCGGGCATGTGAGCCGGTGTGTCCGGCGGGCGTGCCCTACGGATCCCTGCTCGAGCAGGCCCGGTCCGTGGCCCGAACGGCCCGACCGACCCCGCCGTTGACGAGATCGCTGTTGCGGGTGTTCGCCTCCCGCTCGGGGACCCGCTGGGCGCTCGCTGGCGGCCGACTCCTCCGAGCCTCGGGGATCGCTGGACTGCTCGCTCGTTGGTTCCCCCGCGCCGGACAGGCCGGGGTCGTCCAGCGAGGTATGGCGATGCTGGCGGGGTCGCGCGCATGGCGTCCCGAGCGGCTCGGCTCGCCGGGGTCTACCGAAGACACCGGGTCGAGCGAGCCGCCCGCCCGTCTTCCCGCCCCGAGTCCACCCCGTGAAATGGGCGCTGGAGACCCGGTGGCCTTGTTGCGAGGCTGCGTGCAAACCGGGCTCTTCCAGAGAGTGCAGGCCGCGACCGCCGCCATTCTCGAGGTCAACGGCTGCACGGTGCGGGAGTGCGCCGGGCAGGGGTGTTGTGGGGCGCTTCACGCCCATGCGGGCGATCTGGAGGGAGCGCGTCGCCTCGCGCGGCGAAACATCGAGGCCTTCGAAGCGGAGCCCGGAACGCCCGTCGTGGTCGATGCGGCGGGCTGCAGCGCGGCCATGAGGGACTACGGGCACTGGCTGGCGAGGGAACCGGGCTGGGCGCGTCGTGCCGACGGGCTCGCGGCCCGCGTGGTCGACGTGACCGCGTTCCTCGCCGCGCGGGACGTCCGCCGAGGCGCACCGCTCGAGGGTCGCGTTGCGCTACACCCGCCCTGCCACCTGCACCACGCGCAGGATCTCGGCGACGCACCCCGGCGGGTTCTGGAGGCCGCCGTGCCGGGATTGGAGTTGGCCCGGGCCGAGCGGGCCACGGAATGCTGCGGCGGTGCGGGCATCTACGGCCTCACCCAACCCCTCCTCGCCGATCGCATCGGAGCCGACAAGGCGTCAGCGCTCGTCGAGACGGACGCGACGTGCGTCGCCACGGGAAACCCGGGCTGCATGATGCAGATCGCCGCTCAGTTCTCCCGGATCGATGCCGACATCGATGTCGCCCACCCGGTCGAGTTGATGTACGAGAGCTATCGCCGCGCCGGACTCGTGCGCTGACCCTGGCGGCGACGCGCGTGAGCGGGCCCTCTACGCGGTGAACTCGGCGGTCCGCACGGAGGTCGCGACGATCCGGTCCAGATCCACGTCCACGCCGATTCCGGGCCCGGTCGGCACCACCATGTGGCCGTCCCGGACCACGAACTCGGGGTCGACGACGTCCTCGGCCCAGTAGCGGCGGCTGGCCGAGATGTCTCCGGGAAGGGAGAAACCCGGCAGCGACGCGAGCGCGACGTTGTGCGCCCGACCCACCCCCGACTCCAGCATGCCCCCGCACCAGACCGGTAGACCGGCACGCTGCATCCGGGCGTGGATCGCGAGGCTCTCGCCGAGCCCCCCCACGCGGCCCGGTTTCACGTTGATCACCCGACACGCTCCCAACTCGAGCGCGAGCTCGGTGTCCTCGACCGATTCGATGGATTCGTCGAGGCAGATCGGGGTGGACAACGCGGCCTGCAGCTCGGCGTGATCGCGGAAGTCGTCGTGGCGCAGAGGCTGTTCGATCATCATGAGGCCCAGCCGATCGAGCGCCCGGAGCCGATCGATGTCCGCGAGGGTGTAGGCCGAGTTCGCGTCCGCCATGATCGGTACGTCGGGGAAGGCTTCCCGAACACCCGCCAGCATCTCGACGTCTCGGCCCGGCTTGATCTTGATCTTGATCCGGGAGTAGCCCTCCTCGACGTACGAAGCCACGGCGGTCCGGAGCGCATCGTCGTCGGGCTTGAGTCCCACGCTGACCCCGACGGGCACGCGGTCGCGGGTCCCCCCGATCCTCGACGACAACGACACCCCCTCGGCCTTCGCGAACAGGTCCCAGGCCCCCATCTCCACCGCCGCGCGCGCCATCCGGTGGCCTCGAATCCACGCCACCGGGGCCAGGACGTCGCCCGGCTCGTCGATCGACCGCCCCACGATCGACGGCAGGATGAACTCCGTGAGAATGTGCCACGCCGTGTCGGTGGTCTCCGACGAGTAGGACGGGTCCTCGGCGGCTACGCATTCACTCCACCCCTCCAGGCCGTCCGCATGCAGCGTGAGCAGCACGATGCGCCGGTCCTGTCGCCCTCCACTGGAGATCTCGAAGTATTCGCGGAGGCGCAGGGGCATCTCGCGGAGAACCGCGCGTTCGATGGTCAGGCTCATGAGGATGGTGCGGGTATGGACTCGGTGGCCGCGTCGCCGGGTTGTGCCACGCGGACGAGCAGGTAGCGGGGTGAGCCGGCATCGCGCAGAAAGGCGCGCACCTCCCAACCCCGGGCGAGGTAGTGGGTCAGGGCCAAGCGGCTCCGGCGTCGCCACTCGAGGGCGAGTTCGGGCGCGGCCTGCATGATGCCGCCGATGTTCGCGGGAACGCACACCGTGACCCTGCTGGACTCCAGACCCAGATGTGGCGAACCGGGTCGTTCGAGCCCGGGCGGTCCCTCGAGTACGTCCAGCGCCGCAGGAAGCCTCTCGGTCGACGCCGGGGGCTCAAAGGTGCCCGCGACGCGGGCTTCGACCTCCGGATCGTCCAGCTCCCAGCGGACCACCAGGCGGTCCGTTCCGATTCCACGGTGCAGCGGCGAATCGGTCGCTCCGTACATGTCCTCGACGTACTCGTCCGACCGGACCCCGAGGCGAGTGAAGTTCAGATGTGCGTTCCGGGCGCGGAGGGGATCGAAGGTCCACAGCACCGTATGGATCCCGGCTTCGAGCATGCGGGTCCGCTGGTAGTGCTTGAGCGCCGTCCCGAGCCCGGAGCTTCGCGCCTCCGGCCGTACGGCCAGCATGTCGGACCAGTGGACCGGCTCGCCGTCCCGCTGCCCGGTCATCCCGAAGACGAACCCGAGCAGGCGTCCGTCGGCCGACCACGCGCCGGCCGCCACCCCACCCAGGATCTGCGAGACCTTCAGGATGGCCGTCGGCACGCGCTCAGAGAAGCCGTGTCCCCAGGTCTCCTCCTGCAGAGCGACGCAGGCTTCGTAGTCCCCCAGTGAGGAGAACGGGCGAATCGTCCACGCGTCGATCACCGGCCGATCGGGGCGAGCAGCAGTGTGGCGAGCAGAGCGCATCGGTCGACGGTCGCATCGATGCGCAGGTGTTCGTGGTCGGCGTGGGGGCCGTCCCCGACGCACCCGAGGCCGTCGAGGGTCGCCGTGTACAGGCTCGTGGTGTTGCCGTCCGAACCACCACCTGCGGTCGCCTCGGCCAGTTCGAAGCCGAGCGCGTCCCCCGCCCGAAGGGCTTCGGCCCAGAGCCGGCGATTCCGCGGGGTGCGCTCGAGCGGTACCGACGCGAATCCTCCGGTGACGCGAGCGACCACACGGGGGTCTCGAATCGGCATCTCCCGGATCCGCTTCTCGACGCGCTCGCCCTCCGCCGTACTCAGCACGCGCACGTCGATCTCGGCCGAAGCCTCCGCGGCGACCACGTTGGCGCGGGTCCCACCGTGAACGACGCCGACGTTGAGCGTCGTACCGGACTCGGGATCGTTGAGGGCGTCCAGCCCCGCGATCCAGTGGGCCAGCTCCCGAATGGCGCTCGCTCCCGCCTCGGGCTCCAGTCCCGCGTGCGCGGCCCGGCCCCGCAGCGAGACCCGGAATCGTCCGACTCCCTTCCGGGCCGTCTTGATGCGGCCGTCGGGCGCGAGGGCCGGCTCCGGAACGAAGCAGCGGCTCGCGATGCGGGCCAGCCTCCGCACGTGGCGCTTGGAGTCGGGGCTGCCGATCTCCTCGTCGGTGTTGAGGAAGATCACCGGCGTCGCCGGGGGCTCCAGCCCGAGCTCGGTGAGGGTCCGCAGCGCGAACACCATCTGCGATACCCCCCCCTTCATGTCGAGTGTACCGGGGCCGTGCAGCCGCCCGTCGACCACCTGTACCGGCATCCCGGCCAGCGTGCCGTGCGGCCAGACGGTGTCGGTGTGGCCCACGAGCAGCTGCAGCGGTCCCGAGCGGGTGCGTGGCCGGGCGAGGAAATGGTCTCCGACCCCTCGCGCGGCGATCCGGCGCACGGAGAACCCCAGCGGTTCGAGGGCCGACGCGATGTGCGCCTGGACCGGCTCCTGCGAGCCGGGATCGTCCGTCGGCGACTCCATGCGTGCCAACTCGGACACGAACTCCACGAACTCGTCCGTGAGCCCCCGCACGTGGGCGAGAATTCGGGCGGCACGTCTGCGCGCGTCGTCGGTCGGCGGGGGCCGATCCAACTCGACCTCGGTCACTGGGGTTCTCCTTCGAATGTGAAGGCCTCGGTGCGGAGTCGTATTCGTCGCGCGGGCAGGCCGAGGGCGCGCACGAAGAGGCGGCGGACCCCCTGGGTCAGGGCGCCTTCGACATCGGTGTCACCGCCGACGGCTGGTCGGAGGTCTCCATCCAACCAACGCCGTAGCTCGTCGAAGTCCGAGCGCGACAGCGTCTCGAGTTCGACCACGGCCAGGTAATAGTACCGCCCCGGGCGGCGGGGACGCAGGTCCAGGCCGAACGTCGACTCCAGGTGCGCCCGCGCCTCCGAAAGAGTGCCGAATTCGCGCGCCTCGCCGTTGCCGGCGCGGACCTGGTAGTCCAGCGTGACGGGGTCGTATACGATGCTCGCTCGCCACTCCTCCGAGCCCACCTCCGAATCGAAGAACCCGTCGCTCCAGAGTTCGACGTCGACGCGAATGCGCAGTGGGAGGCCCTCGTAGACCGCCTCCTCGAGCGAGCGGTCTGCGAGCAGTCGACCGACCTCGACCTGGACCGCGCCCGTCTGCGGCGCGACCGAGATGTACGTCTCCCGTTCGTCCTGCCCCCAGACGGGGACGGGACGGGTGGCGACGATCGCGATCAGCGCGATCCCCGCACGGAGGAGACGCAGGCTTCTCATCGGTCGATCAGAAGCGCCGTTGCAGCCGCAGGTAGAAGTTCGCGCGCCGATCGTCTCCGGAGAGCGGATAGGCCCAGTAGGCACCCAGGCCGGCGACCGTGATTCCGGCCCCGATGTCGGCGACCGCCGGCTCGTCCGGTGCCTGGCCGCTCTGGCTCCACCCGCGGCCGGCGTCGAAGAAGATCAGCCAGGAGGGGTTCCAGTCGATCGCGTCGAGCCAGCCCGAGTTTCCAACGGTCTGGACGCCGGCGTTGCGATCCAGGAAGCCGAGGCCGGCGCGGCTGCGGTACTGCAGCTGGAAGAGCGCGATGCGACCGCACCCGTAGCGCGCATAGACCGGCTCGAGCTCGCTCGTGCCGCGATGCACGGTCTGGAGCAGCTCGTCGCGCGCACCACAGTCCAACTCGTTGAGCCTGAAGCCCGGGAGGGAGCCCTCTCCGCCCAGCGTGTGCTGGTACCAGGCCGGCTGGAGTTCACCGTCGATCGTTCCTCCCGCCACCACCCGGAGCGCGAGGTCCTGATCGGGCGAGAGCCGGGCGTGCCGGCGGAATTCGAGGAAGCCGGTGGTGAACGTCGCGTCGGCCGGGGTGGGTTCCGCGAGCGGATCCCCGGCGTCGTCGACCGCCGGGGGATTCAGAGGGCTACCGCTCAGCCCCCGCGTGATTCGCCCCGACAGATACCAGCCATCCGTGGCGTCCTCGGGGTCGTTGCGCTCGTCCCAGACGAGCGAAGCCGTGAGGGTCTCGAGATCGCCCTCGGGCACGAGAGGCTGAGCGCGCCACGGCTGGTCGTTGCGCCGCAGGGTCCAGGGACTGCCGGTGGGCAGGCTGGTGATGTCGCGGCTCCGGAATTCGAGGCGCAGCTCCGCCGGTGTTCGTGGGATCTGCGCGCGGGCCCAGGCGTGCCAGCCCCGTTCCTCGAAGTAGTCGCGGTAGTCGACGTGCAGGAGGAATGAGGCGAGGGACGCCTCCATGTCGCCGACTCCCCATGCCTCGATGGGGGTGACCTGCGAGTAGGCCCCTGCGCCGAGTGCCAGCCTCGACGTGGCGGGGCCGAAGGTCTGCTCGACCCGGAACCGGAACCCGAGATCGTCCCGCGTCTGATCGTGCTCGGTCCGCCAGATGCCGAGGGCCTCGACTTGCAGCGGATTCCGACTCGACGTCCGGAAGACCGGCCCGAAGAGGACGGGCAGCCCCTCGACGCGGTTGTAGTTGGTGCCGGCGCGCACCGTGATGCGGGCACCGCCGATGTAGAGCCCGCTGCGGCTCGCCGCGGTCACCGGGCTCAGCTCGACCTGGTCTGCGCGGGTCACGACGCGGAGTCGTTCCGCGAAGACCTGGACCTCTCCATCGATGCTCCCTTCGGCAGCCTCGACGACGTGTCCCCCTACGACCAGAACGTCTCCGACGATTCGCCCTCCCGGCTCGACGGTGAGATCGCCGTTCAGAAGCACGATGTCGCCGACCACGGTGCCGGCGACCACGAGATCGCCGCCCACCGCTCCCACGGCTCCCTCGAGCCTCTGCGCCGGAGCGATGCGGACGAAGCCGTTCAGGCGCGTCGTCGCCGGGTCGTTCAGGAACTCCAGAACACCCTCGACGAACGCCTGCGGCAGGGGCGCATCGGGCTCCTGGGCGGCATTCGGTCGGGGAACGAGTGCGGTCAGTGCTCCGGCGATCACCAGCGCGAGGGTCGGAAGTCGCAAGCTCATGGTGGGTCCTCGAGGGGTGGGCGCGAGATGGCCGGTGTTCAGGGGGTCTCGTCGCGAAGGCCGAGCCGGCGCATGCGTCGATACAGGTTGGCCCGATCGGTCTTCAGGCGCCGGCCTGCCTCGGCAACGTTACCGTCGCTGAACGCCAGTGCGCCTTCGATGAGGGAGCGCTCGTATTCGTCGAGGCGTGCGCGCAGGTCCCGGGCGTCGTGAGGGTCGAATGCCGGTGGGCGGGCGTGCGCGCTGCCCGAGAGAATGGGTCCGACTTCAGCTGCTCCGATCTCCTCACCGCTGTGCAGGATCGTGAGACGCTCGACCACGTTGAGCAGTTCGCGCACGTTTCCCGGCCAATGGTAGGTGCGCAGGCGGTCGAGGGCGTCGGCACGAAGGCGAACGGAGGGCAGTCCGTGTCGTGCACGGAGTCGCCGCGTCGCGTGCTCGACCAGAAGGGGCAGATCCTCGGGTCGTTCCCGAAGGGGCGGCATCTCGAGGGGAACCACCTCGAGCCGGAAGAGGAGGTCCTCGCGAAAGCGTCCTTCGCGGGCTTCGTCCCTGAGGTCGCGGTTGGTCGCGGCGACGACCCGGACGTCGACGGGGACGCCTCGCTGCCCTCCGACCCGCTCGACGACCCCGGTTTCGAGCACCCGCAGGAGCTTCGCCTGGGCTTCGGGCCCGAGGTCGGCTACCTCGTCGAGAAAGAGCGTGCCACCGTCGGCGAGTTCGAACCGTCCCCGTCGGCGCTCGGTCGCTCCCGTGAACGCGCCCCTCTCGTGCCCGAACATCTCGCTCTCCACGAGATCGCGTGGAATCGCCGCCGAGTTCACGCGGATGAAGGGCCCGGCGCGGCGTTCCGACAGACCGTGGATCGCCGTGGCGGCCAACTCCTTGCCGGTCCCGCTCTCGCCCGTGATCAGGACCCGGGCGTCGGTGGGCGCGACGCGTCGAATGCGTTCGCGTACCCGGTCCATGACCGGCGACCGCCCCACCAGCTCCGCGTCGGGTCCCAACTCCTCACGGAGCGCTCGAGTCAGGTCCCGGGCCCGGACCACCTCGCCGGCGCCCCGAACGGTCAACAGCACGGCCTCGGGAGTGAGTGGCTTCTCGATGAAGTGGAAGGCACCCAGCCGCGTGGCGGCGACCGCGTCGGTGAGCGAAGCCTGCCCGCTCATCATGATCACGGCCGCCTCCGGCGCCGCCGCCTGGATGCGCGGCAGCGCTTCGAGCCCGCTCATGCCCGGAAGGGCGAGATCCAGAAGGACGACGTCGGGGGTGCGACGGTCCATTTCCGAGAGCCCGTCCTCGGCCGACTCCGCCTCGACCACGTGGTGGCCTTCGGTCTCGAGCAGCGCGCGCAGAGCCCGCCGGATGTTGCCTTCGTCGTCGACGATGAGGATGTCCATGTGGGACGTTCTACGCCCTGCGCGAGGCAGGGGTTCGGGGCAGCCGGATCTCGAACTCCGCACCGCCCTCGATCCGGTTCAGGGCGACGGCCGACCCGCCGTGGATCTCCGCGGCTCTACGCACCATGGCCAGGCCGAGGCCGGAGCCGCGATGTCGGGTCGTGACGTTGGGGAGCCAGATCTGGTCGAGAAGGTCCGCGGGGATCCCCGGGCCGTCGTCCCGGACCGTCAGACGCGCGCCGTCTCCGAATGCCTCGACACGTACGAGAACCTCCGAACCGCCCCCCTCCGTGACGGCCTCGACCGCGTTGACCACCAGGTTTCGGAGTGCCTGCCCGAGGATGTCGTGGTGGCCGTGGATTCGCGGGACGACGCCGGTAGCGCGAAGGCGTACCGGCACTTCGCCGGACTCGTAGCCGGTGACGACGGCGCGGGCCAGTTCGACGAGGTCCACCTCGGCTGGGGGGCCCTCGGGCGGGCGCCCGAATCGTGTGAAGGTCCGCGCCATGTCGTCCAGCCGTGCGACTTCCTCGAGGAGGATCTCCGCCGCTTCGCGGACCTCGGGGTCGCCGTTCCGCGCGAGCGTGGCCGCACTCATGCGCATCGGGGTGAGTGGGTTCTTGATCTCGTGGGCCACACGCCGAGCCATCTCGGTCCAGGCCCGCAGCCTCGCGCTCTCGACCTCCTGTCGCTGCGCCGTCTCCAGCCTCGACGCGCCCACACGAAGCGCACGACGCAGCACGCGGTACTCCCGGACGCCGGTTTCCCTGCCACGCTGGGGCGGCAGCTCCTCGCCGGCCGCGATGCGTTCAGTCCACCCGACCAACTCCTGGATCGGGGTCGAGAAGTTGCTGGCGAGCCGGCGCGCCACCCAGGCCGACAGGGCCGAGAGGAAGAGAATCGCGAAGAGGGCGGCCCACGGCAGCAGGCGCACAGCGCGGTCGGCCACCAGGGCGTAGACGCGGCTCTGTCGCACGCTCGCCGACAGCGCCTCGGTATGGGCGGTGGCGACCCGGTCGATCGCGGTGTCCCCCGGCGCGGCCGAGCGCGCCGCCTCGGCGAGAACCCTGCCGGACCCGGCGACCTCGTCCCAGGCCCCGAGCGTCCCGATGGTCGTCCCGACCTGGCGCAGAGCGAGCACCCCCGCGGTGAGGGCGATCGCGGTCGGGACTACGGCGACGGCGAGGAGGGCCGCGAAGACCCGGCTGCGAAAACTCGTTATTCGAATCATCGAGCCTCTCCCTGACCCATGCTTGCGCCGCCGGCCGGCACGCCGAGACTGTGAAGGAGAGGGGAGATCCGGCGTCGAAGTCCCGGAACCCGCCGCTCCGGGCCGCGTGTAGGAACGCGGGGAGGAGCCCCCCCGCTGTGGTGTCAGAAGGTAGACCGGGCCCCGATTTCGCGGCAAGCAAGGAGCCGGGCGATGATCCTCCCGACGATTCGCGCGTCGTTGACGCGCAGCGACGCATTACATCTCGTCGACCTTCTCGGTCGCGAGGATCCCGAGCTGCGGCGTGCGGCCCGCGAGCGGCTGGAAGAGCACGGCGTCGACGCTCTTCTGGACGATCCGCGCGTGCGCAACGCGCTGCTGACCGACCCGGACGTCCGGGTCTCGCCCGGCATCATCTTCTTCGTTCTCGTACGCCAGGCCCTGCTCGAGGGTGGCGTCGACGACGCCGAGATCACCGACTTCGTGGCCTCGCTGGTGCTGGCGTTCGGCCGGGCACGCGCCGCGTACAGGCCGAGCGAGGGCGACGATGCAGAGTACTTCTACCTCGTCGACCTTCTCACCCAACTGCGCGATGCCGACGCCCGTCGTGCGTTTCTGCTGCGGTCGCATCTGGGCAACTTCTCGCTCTGGCTGGCCGGGCTCTTTCCCGATTATCTCGACACGCGTCGGCGGCGGGGCGGCCCGTCGCTCGACTACTTCGACCGGATCGGCGCATCCGGCTACCGCGCCGCGGCGAAGAGCCGCGAAGCTGAAGCGCTCGGGGTGGAGCGGGTTTTCTCGGAGGTCGGCCAGGATTTCGTCCGGGTCCGGCACGCCCTGAACCGCGTCTCGGAGCGCGTCTTGTGGCCTGCCGGCGGCGATCCCGTCGGTCGTCTCCTCCGAGGCGTAGAACGGGAGCACGGATGAGGCCGTCCGAACCCCCTGAGATCATCGGGTCGCGCATGTCGATGTGCCGCCTAGCTCGAGTGGGTGCGGCGCGCACAGGTCGGGCAGAAGCGCCACCCCTTCTGGAGACGGGCCCCGCAACCGCACCATCGCCCCCGCGGTCGGCCGCACCAGGGGCATAAGCGCGCCTCGGCGGGCGCCGGCGCTCCGCATCCGCCGCAGCGGACGGACGCGCCCGGATCGCCCCGTACCACGCGAGCCGCTTCGTCCGGCGCGGTCACCCTTTCGGCGACCACGCGACGCGCGTCGTCCGCGAGGCTGGCCATCCCGGCTTCGCGCGAGAGCCTTCGGAGCACGGCGGCGGATGCACCGGCTGCGATGGCTTCCCGAAGAGAGTCGCTCACGGT
>JAHHMJ010000399.1 GCA_018678395.1 Gemmatimonadota bacterium
GTGACGGATCACGTCCATGGCATCCAGATAGACGATCGAGATCCCGTCGATCCCGCTCAGGATGCGCTCGACCTGCAGCAGGCCCGAGTCCGACGAGCGCGGCAGGTCGATCTGGGTCTTGTCGCCCGTGATCACCACGCACGAGTTCAGACCCAGCCGGGTGAGGAACATCTTCATCTGGGCCGTGGTCGCGTTCTGCGCCTCGTCCAGGATGACGAAGGCGTCCGACAGCGTGCGACCCCGCATGTATGCCAGCGGGGCGATCTCGATCGTACGGTCCTCGAGTGCGCGCCGGACCCGATCGGCGGGCATCATGTCCTCGAGTGCGTCGTAGAGCGGACGCAGGTAGGGATCGACCTTCTCCTGCAGATCTCCGGGCAGGAACCCCAGGTTCTCACCCGCCTCGACCGCGGGTCGGGCCAGGATGATGCGCTTGACCCGCCGCTTGTAGAGGGCATCCACCGCCATGGCCACCGCGAGGTAGGTCTTGCCCGTACCCGCGGGACCGATCCCGATCACGACGTCGTTGGCCTGAATCGCCTCCAGGTAGCGTCGCTGCCCGTCCGACTTCGGGGAGATGACCTTCTTCGAGCCGGGCAGCGCGATGCGCATGTCGTGCTCGGGCGAGATCATGCCGCCCTGTCCGAGCGCGTCGAAGCTCTCGGCGAACCGCGCGATGTCGTGGGTGTCGAACGGCGCACGAAGGCGAGCGAGCTCGATCAGGTGCTGCACGACCCCGACCGCGCGTTCGACCGATTCGAGCGGGCCCGAGAGAATCACCTGATCACCCCGCAGCACCACGCGCAGGTCGAAGATGCGGTGGATTTCCTGCAGGTGCCGGTCATTCACGCCGGCGAACATCAGATGGTCGACGCCCTCGGCGTCCAGGCGATGCTCCACCAGGGTGGGGTCGCCGTTCGTCATCGGGACTCCGGGTCGGGGTCGGGGTCGGGGCGCGCGGTCAGCGCCAACCCCAGGGCGTCCAGCTCGGCCGCGCCGAGCCGCACGGGCGCGCCTTCGAACAGCGCGCGGGCTGCGGTGGTCTTCGGGAATGCGATCACGTCCCTGAGACTGGATACGCCGGCGAAACGCTGCACGATCCGATCCATGCCGAACGCGACGCCCCCGTGCGGCGGGGCTCCGGCGGCGAGCGCGGTCAGCAGGAAGCCGAACTTCATCTCGATCTCGTCGTCCGAGAGCCCCAGCAGGCGGAAGATGCGACGCTGCAGCGCCGCATCGTGGATGCGGATCGAGCCGGAGCCGAGCTCCGTACCGTTGTAGACCAGGTCGTAGGCATCCCCGCGGGCCGCGAGCGGATCGCCATCCAGCAGCTCGAGCGCGTCGTCATGCGGCTGGACGAAGGGATGGTGATTGGGCGCCAGGCCACCGTCGCCATCGGCTTCGAAGACGGGGAAGTCGGTCACCCACAGCCACGCATCCTCGCGCGCCCTGGGCAGGTCCAACGCCTGAATGGCCGCGGCCCGCACGGCGTCGAGCGCCGGCGAGGTGACCCCGTCGTCGCCCGCCGCGACGAGAAAGAGGTCGCCGACCTCGGCACCCAGCGCTTCCCACTCGGCCTCGTCGAGGAAGCGGGACAGCGGCCCGGAGCCTCCGTCCTCCGAGCGCTTCGCCCACAGCAGACCCGGCGCACCCGCCGCCTTCGCGGACACCTCCACGGCCTCGATCTGCTTCCGGGAGAGGCGCGCGCCCCCCGGAAACCGAAAGCCCCGGATGCGCCCACCCGCCGCGACGGCGGACTGCGTGACCCGGAAATCGATGGCCCCCAGCGCCGTCGTCCAGTCGCTGATCTCGAGGTCCCAGCGCAGGTCGGGGCGGTCGGACCCGAAGCGGTCCATGGACTCGTCCCACGTCATGCGCGGGAACGGCACCGGTGCCGAGGCTCCGGCGACGTCCGCCAGCTCGGCCATCAGCCCCTCCATCCAGTGGAGGATGTCGTCGACCCCCACGAACGACGCTTCGACGTCGATCTGGGTGAACTCGAGCTGACGGTCGGCTCGCAGCGCCTCGTCGCGGAAGCACCGGGCGATCTGGAAGTACCGATCGAAGCCCGCCACCATGAGGATCTGCTTGTATATCTGCGGACTCTGCGGCAGCGCGAAGAACTCGCCGGGATGCACGCTGCTCGGGACCACGAAGTCCCGCGCGCCCTCCGGAGTGGGTTTCGTGAGGATGGGCGTCTCGACCTCGACGAAGCCGATCCGGTCCATGTAGTTGCGCACCGCCAGGATCAGCCGGTGCCGGAGGACGAGGTTCTCCTGGAGCTCGGGCCGGCGCAGGTCCAGCACACGATGCCGGAGCCGCAGCTCCTCGGAAGGCAGTTCGTCCTCGGGGCCCCGATACACGGGAATCGCGGGAGTCTCGGCCGGATTCAGTCGCTCCACGCACGTCGCGCGCAGTTCGACTTCTCCGGTGGCGAGTTCCGGATTCGGATCGGGACGAAGCTCCACGACCCCCTCGACGGCGACCACGTCCTCGTTGCCCAGGGCGTCGGCGGCGGCGAGCGACGTCTCGTCGGTCCAGTCGGGGCCCACCGACACCTGGAGCAGCCCGGACCGGTCGCGCAGATCCAGGAAGAGCAGGCCCCCGAGGTCTCGCCTGCGGTGGACCCATCCCGCGAGCCGAAGGGTGCGCCCCACGTCGGCGGCGGTCAGGCGGCCGAGATACGAAGAGCGCAGGGCGGTGCTTCCGGAACCGGGATCGGTCATGGACCTGAAGAGAGATCGGGGGGAGGGATCACGCCGGCGCCCCCCCCGAGGCCGAATCGGCGGCAAACTCTCCAGAGGAACGCGAATCCGCTAAGTTAGCCGGGCCCTTCGGGGCCTTCAAGCGACCTGTTCTCCGCCCCGCTCACGATGACCGAAATCGCGCCCACCACCCCCGTCGACCTGCTCGGCCTCGAACCCGACGCCCTGCGGCACGAGCTGGAGGGCCACTTCGAGGCTCGGGGACAGAAGCCGTATCGCGCCCGCCAGGTGGCGCGGTGGCTCTACGAAACCGATGTGCGGTCGTTCGACGAGATGACCGATCTCCCGGCCGGTGAGCGGGTCGCTCTCGCCGAGGCCTTCGCGATCGGGGAGCCCGAGATCGACACGGTCCAGGTGTCCAGCGACGGCACGGCCAAGCATCTCTGGCGGCTGGGCGACGAGGAGCGGGTCGAGTCGGTTCTGATCCCCACCGAGGATCGACTCACCCTCTGCCTGTCGTCTCAGGCGGGGTGCGCGATGGGCTGCACCTTCTGCGCCACCGGATGGAGCGGGTTCCAGCGCCACCTCACGGCCGGAGAGATCGTCGCGCAGTATCGTGCGTCGCGGCGGTGGGCCGCGGAGAACGGGTATGGCCCCATCACCAACATCGTGTACATGGGCATGGGCGAGCCGTTGGCGAACCGACCGGCCGTACACGCCTCGCTGACCATCCTGAACCAGGGCTTCGAAGTCGGGGCCCGCCGCATCACCGTATCGACGGTGGGCGTCGTCCCGGGCATCCTCGAGCTCGCCCGGCGCCCCGAGCAGTTCAAGTTGGCGCTGTCGCTCCACTCTCCGGACAGCACGCTCCGCCAGGAGCTCATTCCCCTGGAGAAGCGCTGGCCGCTCCCGGAGCTGATCCAGGCGCTGGAAGCATTCGACGACGCCGGCGGACGCCGCATCACCTTCGAGTACACGATGATCCGAGGCGTCAACGACGCCCCTGAACTCGCGCCGCGTCTGGCGGAGCTCGCCTACCGCCTGCACGCCTTCGTGAACCTCATCCCGTTCAACCCGATTCCCTGGCAGGACTGGGGGCCCTCGAAGCCTGAACGGATCCGGCACTTCGCCGACGTCCTTCGTGAGCGAGGCGTCGACGTCGCGGTGCGGGAGCCGCGGGGACGAGACATCGACGCGGCCTGCGGCCAGCTGCGGGCGAACGCTCTGGTCCAGATCGAGGACTGAGTCAGCCCACGCCGTCGAAGATGCGGTCCCAGCGGATCTCGCGAATGAAGGCGAAGGGCCGGTAGGACTCGCGGTTGTAGCTGAAGTAGATGAACGAGACCTTGCCCTCGACCCGCCAGGCCTCCAGGAGGCCCCAGTACCGGGAATCCAGACTCATCTCCCGGTTGTCGCCCAGCATGAAGTAGTGATCATCGGGGATCACGAGCGGGCCCCAGTTGTCCCGGGTCGGCCGATAGGTCGCGCGATCGACTTCCGGTGCCAGGTGGGACGACTGCCAACCCATCATGGGATTGCCCTCGTCCGGCTCCGGGCCGTGGCGGACGTACGGCTCGTCCAGGGGCTCGCCGTCCACGTACAGGACCTTGTCGCGCATCTCGAGGCGCTCGCCCGGCATCCCGACGAGCCGCTTCACCAGCCTGAATTCGTCGGTGTGGGGCGGATCGAACACGAGAACGTCGCCTCGCTCCGGCGCCGAGTACCCGGGGACGTGGGCCTGGGTGAACGGAATGCGCCCCCCGACGGTGGCGCGGTTCACCACCAGGAAGTCTCCGACGAGGAGACTGTCCTCCATCGACCCCGAGGTGATGAAGAAGGTCTGGAGCACGAAGGTCCGCAGGATCAGGAAGAATACCACCGCCGCACCGAGCGACTTCAGGTTCTCACCCCAGCCGGGCTTCTCCTGCTTCTTCTCGTCGGCGCCCTTGCCTTCTCCCGCGATGCGTCGTCGCGTCCTCTTTCGCTGTTCGCTCATCAGCCGCCGTCGTCGGTTCCTGGGTCTACCCACCGCCCGGTTCCCGGGCGCGTCGGACCCGGGCGCTCCGGAATGAAGCGCCGCAGGTCCCACCAGGGGGCGGCATCGTCGGTCTCGGGATCCGGAATCGCGGTCGGCTCCCACTCCTGACCCAGTACTACGGTGACGTCGAGGTAGAGGTTCGAATCGGGCTCCGCGACCACCGATCGGATCCCCAGGGCGTCGGCGACCAGACGCGCCCCCGCGACGTCGTCGGTGCGCGCCAGAACCACCGAGGAATCGCGGGCCGGCCCGTTGCCGAAGTAGACCACGTCGAAGCCGCCGTCCCGAAGCTCTCCGGTGGCCGACCGGGCCATGCCGTCGCGTCCGCCGCCGTTGAGCACCTCCACCCGAATGCGGACCCCGGCCGGTACACCGACGGCCGCGGGGGAGCCCGTGAGACGAGGCGCCGCGGGCGCAGTCCACCACTGCGCGAGAGCGGATCCGGCGAAGGCGCCGACCACCAGCACGACCACTACGACGATCAGACCTCGGAGGCGCGCGCCCACGATCGACCCTCCACCAGCGAGTTCCAGAACGCCATGGTCTCGTCACGGACCGGGCGACGGCGATGTACGAGATGCTTGATGCGGACCCTCACGATTTCCCTCAGCACCAGGGCGGGTTCCTTCGGCATGCGAGCCCTCATGCTCGTTCGCCACTTGTTGCGCAGATTCCGACCCGGCTCCAGGAAGTCCGCGGCGTAGAGGGCTCGACCCGCCGCATCGAGCGCCGGGTGACCGAGGGTGTGATAGGTGATCGAGAGCAGAAAGTGCTCGTCTTCGACTCCATCGTGTCGGAGGAGCGCCGCCGCACCCGGCCCGTGCAGGACCGGATCCGGAAGCTCGCGGAATTCGGGATCGACGATCTCGCGCAGTTCGTCCGGGTGCATCCCCTTCACCGCGTCGTGGAGGAACCCGAGCGCGATCTGCCGATCGCGAGCCTCCGGGGGTAGGCCCGAGGCCTCGGCCCACTGCCCCAGAAGCTCCGCGACGCGGCGCATGTGGGCCACGCGTTTGCGATCGGCCCGGGCCCAGTCGGGAAGCTCACCGCGAGCGGCGGCCGCGACGCGAGGATGAAGGGGCACGGATCGGGGTCGGAGGGGACGAGTCGGAAGGGCCCGGGCGGGCGCTCGATGTTAGGGGCGACGTCGGGGCCGGGGCAAGGCGAGGAACGCGACCGTTCCGACGGGGGTGACAGCATGCGACCCCTGTCCCGGACCCGGAGCGATCGTGCTGTGGGACGCCCCCCTTTTGTCGAGTTGGGCTGATGCCTTCGAGGCGCGCTTCGGCGGGGCCCGCCTGCGAGCGGTCCGGCCCGAGTTCGAGGCGCGCCGGCTGACGCTGTACTTTCGCGACGCGACCCTGCTGATCCGGCTCCACCCGTCCGAGACGGGGCTCTTCCTGCTCGACGCCGCCGAGCCCCCGGCCGACGCCCGTCCGCTGGCGGCCCGGGTGCGAGGGGCGGGCTGCGCGCCGGACGACCGCGTCCTGACCCTCTCGTTCCTGCGGGTGCGCGGGAGCCCGGCTCAGGTCGACCTCTTCGTCGAGTTGATCCCGAACCGACACAACCTGGCGCTCACGGAAGGTCCCGAGCGCACCGTGCGGACGCTGTTCCGCACGGAGGACGGTCGCCGGACCCTGCGGACCGGCCACCCCTACGCCCCGCCGCCGGCGGGGAGCGATCGCGAGGGCCGGGACGCGGCGGTCACGCCCGAGCGGTGGCGCGAGGTCTGGGAGAGCGAGGCGACGGTGTCGCGTCGCCGACGCGCCTTGATCGGCGCGTTCGCGTGGACCTCGACCGTGAACGCCCGCGCCCTGGCCACGGCCGGTCCGGAAGACGGCCATGCCTGCTGGGCGACGCTCGCGGCCGTGGCCCGCCGGGAGCGGCCGCCGATTCCGGTGATCCTCGCCGATCCGCGGGGGGCCCAACCGTACTCCGTGCCGCTCCCGGGGGTCGAACACCGTCCCGTGTCGGACCTCTTCACGGCCGTCGATCTCGCGAACCGCACGGACGACGCCCCTCCCGCCGCTCTGCTCTCGGCGGTACTCGTCGAACGACTGGCCGGCCACGTCGACGCCCTCCGGTCGCGGTGTGGACGCATCGAAGCCGAAGCCGCGGCGCTGCCGGACCCGGACGAACTCCGCGCGCTGGGCGACCTCCTGCTCGCGCGGTTCGGCGACGTTCCACAGGGGGGCGACTCGGTCGTGCTCGAAGGCTTCGACGGCGTCGAGGTGTCGATCCCCCTCGAGCCCGAGCTGAGCCCCGACGCGAACGCCCGACGCTACTACGACGAGGCTGCCCGGGCAGAGCGCGCGGCCGAACGACTCCCGGGGCTGGCCGCCGAGGCGCGGGAGGCGTTCCAGGCGGCGGCGACCCTGCTGGAGCGCGCGCAGAGCGGGGAGGCCGACGCCGCCGAGATCGAGGCGCGGCTCCCGGCCCGGGCGTCGTCGCGTGCGGCCGAGGGACCTGCGCTTCCCTACCGACGGTACCGGTCCAGCGGCGGCCTCGAGATCCGGGTCGGGCGTGGGGCCCGCTCCAACGACGATCTCACGTTCCGTCACAGCGCACCGGGCGACGTCTGGCTGCACGCGCGGGACGTCGCCGGAGCCCATGTCGTGCTGCGTTGGAGCCAGGACGGCAATCCCCCGCGGCGGGATCTCGAAGAGGCCGCGGTCCTCGCCGCACTCGGGTCGAAGGCGCGGACGTCGGGCAGCGTACCCGTCGACTGGACGCGCCGCCGCTACGTCCGCAAGCCGCGCAAGGCACCGCCCGGGTTGGTGATACCCGAGCGCGTGTCGACCGTGTTCGTCGAGCCCGACCCCACCGTCGAAGAGAGGCTGAGGGTCGACTGAAGGTGAGCGGGTAGCGTCGGGCTCAGCCGTCGCCCTCGGCGGCGTCGCCCACGACGCCTTCGTCCATCGCCCCCCGCAGAGAGGCGACGAAGCGCGCCGCACCCTCGACCCCCTCGGCCTCGAGCTTCTGGATCAGCGCCGAGCCGACCACCACCCCGTCCGCGACTCCGGCGACCGCGCGCGCCTGTTCCGGCGAGCTGATGCCGAACCCGACGGCGACCGGGAGCCCGATGCGATCCCGGATCCGGTCCACCTCGGAGGCCAACTCCGAGCGCAACTCCGACCGTGCCCCGGTCACCCCGGTCCGTGAGATGTAGTACAGGAAGCCACCACCACCTCGCACGACGTCGGCGATACGGGCCTCGGCGGTGGTCGGGGCCAGCAGGCGGATCAGGTCGAGCCCGGCCCGCTCCAGCGCCCCCTCCATCTCGGGGTCGGACCCCGCCGGAAGATCGGTCAGCAGCACACCGTCGGCTCCCGCCTCCGCCGCCTCGGCGCAGAAGCGGTCGAGCCCGTAGTGGAAGATCGGATTCAGATAGGTGAAGAGAACGACGGGCGTGTCGCGTGTCTTGCGGAATCGGCGCACCATGTCGAGCACCCCCGCGACCGTCATGCCGTTCTCGAGGGCCCGGAAGGACGACGCCTGGATGGTCGGCCCGTCGGCCAGCGGGTCCGAGAAGGGGATGCCCAGTTCGAGCACGTCGGCACCGGCGTCGTCCAGGGCCTCGAGAAGCGGGACCGTGTCGGCGAGCGACGGAAACCCCGCGGTCACGTAGGGCACCAGGACGGCGCGCCCCTGAGCGGACCGCTCCGCGAAGCGGCGAGATATACGAGAGGAGGTCATGGAGGACCGGACGCCCGCTGGGACGGCTAGGTGATGTAGTCGGACACGCGGCTCCCGTATTTCTGCGGGTCCGTCGTCTTGAGAATGGTGCGGTGGGGACCGTCGGTCGGCTGATCGGAAAGATCGCACCAGACCGGGTCGTCGAGCGGGATCCCCATCTCGTCGGAGATGATCTTCACGCGCGGAAGGTGCAGGAGGTCCGGGTTGGTGTTCACCTCGGCGACGACCGCCATCTCCATGGTGTCGAGAATCGCGAGCGTTCCCACGGGAAACACACCGGTAGCCGTGATGAGAGCCTTCACCAGCAGCGGATCGTAGCCCCGCTGGGGGTTGTCTCGCATCTCCTTGAGCACTTCGTCCGGGGGGAAGGGCTTGTACTGGTAGGAGCGCACGCTCGTGCCCGCGTCGAATGCGTCGGCGACGGCGACGACACGCGAGAAGAGCCCGATCCGTCGAGACCGGTGGTTCGACGGGTACCCGGCGCCCGTTCCCTTCATGTGGTGCTCGTACGCCATGAGCATCTGGCGGTACGGCACGTCCGCGAAGCCCGCCATCCGGAAGAGCATCAGCAGGCCCTCCGTGGGATGCTCCCGTATCCGGGCCCACTCGTCGTCGTCGAGCCCCTCCGGCTTGTTGATGATCTCCTTCGGGATCCGCATCTTGCCGATGTCGTGTAGAAGCGCGCCCAGACCGAGTTCGTACAACTGGAGCTTGGTGAGCCCGAGCCGCTGCCCGATGACGACGCTGAAGATGCAGACGTTGACGCAGTGCGTGAACGTGTACTCGTCGAAATCCCGCAGCGTCGTCATGGTCATGATCGACGGCTCGTTGGCCAGCACCTGATCGACGATCCCCTGCACCGCGCGCTTGACCCGCCGCACGTTGACTGCGCGACCCAGGCGGAGATCCCCCAGCGCCTCCTTGGCCACCTGTACCGACTGCACGTACGTCCGCTTGGCCGCGTGGAGCGCCTCCTCCTTGTCGAGGTCGGTCAACTCGGACTCGGGCCGCGTGTGGATGTGCTCGACGGGGGTCGCCTCGAGCCGCTCGAGGAACGCTCCGTAGGGATCGTCCGGGTCCGGCTTCCGCAGAAGGAGCGAGAGGAAGGCGGCCCACTCGTTCCGCATCACCCCGGGCAGGACCTCCATCGACCCGATGCCGTGGTCCTGCAGCGTGCTCGCGAAACTCCCGAAGGTGGCGAAGTTGGAGAGATCGAGCCGCAGCCGGGTCTCGTTCAGGAAGAAGAACTCGCCGACCACACGAAGCTCCATCCCGGCCTCGGCCTCCACCATCTTGTTCGCGATGGAGTGAAGCTCGTCGAGCGACTGCTGTACCGCCGCGTTCTCGATGGGGTAGAGCTTGAGAGCCCGCAGAGCCGCGTAGAGGTTGGCCAGAAGGCTCCGTCCGTATTTCTGCAGCCCCGCGCTCACGAGTCCTCCTGCCCGCCACGCATGGCTCGGCTGACGGCGCTGCGAACCACCAGATCCTCCTCGTCCTGCGCAGCGCGCAGGGCGCTCGCCGCCTCGGCCGTTCCGACCCTGCCGAGCGCCAATGCGGCACAGGCCCGCAACTCGGGCGCTTCCTTCCGCCCGAGGAACCCGCGGCCGTTGAGGAGCCGGTCGAGCACCTTCACCGCCTCTGGATCGCCGATCATGCCGTAGCCCTCGAAGAAGGCGATCCGCTCGCTGATCTCGGCGTTGCGCACTTCCTTGCTCAGGACGATCCGGCGGAAGCGGGCAGCGGCGGGGCGATAGCGGAGCGCACCGAGGGCACGGGCGGCCGCCATGCGCACTTCCCGCTCGGGGTCCTCGAGCGCGGCGACCAGCCCAGCCGCCGCCGCGGACGCCTTCAGGGCGGCCGCCGCCTCGATCGCGGCCAATCTCACGGACGGCTCCTCGCGGGCCATCAGATCGACGAGCATGCCGCCCACGTCCTCGAGCTTCAGGCGTCCCACCAGCCGCGCGGCGCCGGCCACGACCTGGGCGTCTTCCATGCCGAGCAGGCCGCGGAGCGAACGGGGGTAGGCGCGCGCGATCCCTTCGACCGCCTGCCGGAGTACGGGCTGCAGCTCCCGCAGTTCGGAACGTTCCGACGCATGGATCAGAGGGGGCAGCGCCCCGGCCCGCAGCTGAAGGAGAAAGCGCCCCAGTTCGGCCGGCGTCGGCCCGATGGAGCCGTCCTCCAGGGCGCGCACCAGCTCGAGGATCGTCTGCGGAGACGACACCTCGTCGAGCAGCGAGCTGAGGGTGCGGAGCAGGTCCGGGGTCAGAACGCCCTGCCGCGACTCCATCTGCCGCAATTCACTGAGAATCAGGGCCGCGTGGTGCAGGTGACCACGAGACAGCAGCGAGGGCAGCAGCGTGCGGCACACCGCGAGGATCTCCTGCTGACGCTCGGGGGCTTCGGGCTCCTCCAGCCGGTCCATGAGCGCGGCGACCACGTCGGTCCGGACGTCGCGTTCCATCTCGAGACGCAGCTCCGAGCGCAACTGCTCCATCTCGCGCGGGTCGAGCGCGTAGAGGGTCGGATTGAAGTCGTCCTGACTGACGGCAGATGGGGTCGAGCCGGGGGCGGGCCCTCCCGCCACGATCTCTGCCTGAAGAATCTCCTGAAGCGACTCGGCCGACGCCCCGGACCCCGCGTCGGGGATGTCGACGCCCTCGGCCGAGAGATCGACGAACTGATAGCGCAGGTTCTGGAGGTCCGCCTCCCAGAACAGCGTGATGAGATCGTCGCCGTCGGTCCGGCCGTGACGCGCACGCACGAGCACTCGCAGAAGCGCGGGCAGCTCGTCTTCGATCCCGGGCCGGAAGTCGAGGGCCCGGATGCCGTCCTTGAAGAAGAGGAAGGCGAGCGAATCGCTCTTCGAATCGGAGCGGTAGACCTCCGTGTCTTCGTAGAGGAGCCGGTCCTCGTCGACGATCACGGCGACGGACGGGAGCTCCTCCCACAGCGACGTGAAGGCATCGGCCAGGGCCGACACGAACCGGTGGTAGACGGGGTTGTTGACGTCGTAGAGCTGAAACGCCCTCAGGGCTTTCGAAAACGTGACGAACAACTCCGCCACCGCGTCGACCGGAAGCGTCGACTCGGCTTCCCACCCTGCATCGGCGGGTCCCGTCGGACTGGATAGAGGGTCGGTCACGAGCCTACGACAACCTCCGCATCAACTCCGTGGAAGGGAACGTCCCTCGACCCGCGCGACGTGGGCGACGTCCTTGTCGCCGCGTCCGCTCAGGCAGAGCAGAATCGGCCCTCGGTCCCCGTGACGGGGAGCCAGCGTCGAGAGGTACGCGATGGCGTGGGCCGTCTCCAGCGCAGGGATGATCCCCTCCAGTCGTGAGAGCCGGTGGAAGCCCGCCAGGGCGTCCTCGTCGGTTACCGACGCGTAGGTCGCGCGGCCCGAGTCCTTCAAATAGGAATGCTCGGGACCTACGCCCGGATAATCCAGTCCTGCGGATACCGAGTGCGCCGGCGCGACCTGCCCGTCCGCATCCTGGAGAAGGTAGCTCATGGCCCCGTGGAGCACACCCGGCCGGCCTGCCGAGAGCGTCGCCGAGTGCCGTCCGGAATCGATCCCCTCCCCCGCGGCCTCGACTCCCACCAGCTCGACCTCGGCATCGTCCACGAAGGCGTGGAAGATCCCCATGGCGTTCGAACCGCCGCCCACGCACGCCACGACCGCGGCCGGCAAACGGCCTTCGACCTCGAGCAGCTGGGCCCGGGCCTCGCGCCCGATGATGGCCTGGAAGTCGCGGACCATGCGGGGGAACGGGTCCGGCCCGACCACCGAACCGATGATGTAGTGCGTCTCGCCGACGTTGGTCACCCAGTCCCGGATCGCCTCGTTGGTGGCGTCCTTGAGCGTCTGGGTGCCCGACGTGACGGGGCGGACTTCGGCGCCCATCAACTCCATGCGGTAGACGTTCAACGCCTGCCGCTCGACGTCCTCGGCGCCCATGTAGACGACGCACTCGAGGTCGAACAGCGCGCAGGCCGTGGCCGTCGCCACACCGTGCTGTCCGGCCCCGGTCTCGGCGATGATGCGCCGCTTCCCCATGCGGCGCGCGAGCAGAACCTGTCCCACCGTGTTGTTGATCTTGTGCGCGCCGGTGTGATTGAGGTCCTCGCGCTTCAGCCAGATCGACGCCAGGCCGAGCTCGGCTTCGAGTCGGCGCGCGCGATACAGGGGTGTCGGTCGGCCCACATAGTCGCGCAGGAGGGCTCCGAGTTCCTCGCAGAAACCGGGATCCTCCTGCGCCTCCGCGTACGCCGCCACGAGTTCGTCGAGCGCGGCGATGAGAGTCTCCGGCACGTAGCGCCCCCCGAAGCGGCCGAACCGGCCCGGGGCGTCCAGCAGGGTCGATGTCACGA
>JAHHMJ010000233.1 GCA_018678395.1 Gemmatimonadota bacterium
GGGTACCGCCCCGGACAGGGCCACGCCGAGTGCGTAGTCGGGAAACTCGATGGTCGGGTTGTTGACGAACGGGACGCCGAGAAAGAAGAGGTTCTCGTCGTTGGCGATGCGGCTCACGTCGATGAACCCGGTCGCGTCCAGCAGACCCACATGCGTCTCCAGGTCTGCTGCAACGGGCAGCACCAATCGCAGTTCGGAGAGTTGGACGCGGCCTTTGCGTCGGCGGTCCAACGCCGTCCCCGCATCGGTATTGGCCTCCCCGATGACGCGGGACACCCCTTGGCGGCGCGGGGTGGTGCTGGCCTCGCCATAACCGAACAGGCGGAAAGGTCCGAGGGGCACATCCACGAAGAGATCGAACGAACTCACGACCTCCGCACGGGCTCGATCGTCCGAGGCCCATTGCCCCACGGTGGTGACTCCGCCCGAGAGCCCGAGGGGCGTTTCTTGCCCCATTGCGGCGCGGGGGCCGAGGACCGGAGACACCGCCATCCCCAAGGCGATGCCCGCGGCGAGCGCGAGGCCTGTTCCCGGATGCTCGCTCATGGGGAAACCTCAGAAGTGCGGGGAGCGGCGCAGCCGCCGCTGCCACGAGCCAGCGCACCTGTCTTCCGCGCTCCTCGTTGCCGCTGGCCCCGAATCGTTCGTGGGGCCCAATGACCTCATGGCCACTCTGTGTTGCTCCTGCACTTTCCGCAATGATGGGCGAAGCGCGATGAGCCACCTGAATCCAGGCGACCGCCGACGAGCCGTTGTGGCGCGCTGTGGATCTCGAACCGCTTCATGGCCCGCCTCGACCGTCTGTCGCCTCCAGTGGATTCTCCCACTTCAGTCGGCTGAAGCGGGCGAAGTCACGGTCGGTCGTCTGAAGCGTGAGCCCATACTCGATCGACAGCGCGGCCAGGTGGGCGTCGGGAACCAACTCGGCGCGCCCGGCCTCCGGGATCAGCGCCGCGAGGATCTCGGGATACCGGTCGGCCGGCTCGGGCGTGAATACGTTCCTGAGGCGACGCCACTCGTCCACCTGATCCCACGCGGCCTGAACCGACATGGGGTTGGTGAAGATCCTGCGGTTGGACACGAGCCGAGCGAACGCCAACAGGCTCGACCAGGGCAGACCCACTCCTGCCACACCCGAGAGTTGCTCCTCGAGCCAGGCCCGGGCCGGCTCGTGCTGCTCCATGCCCTGCATCTTCGCGTAGACGAGCAGATTCGCGTCGACGAGGATCATCGGAAGCCCTCGCCTTCACCGATGGCGAGCGCCTCGTGGAGGCTGTCGAGATCCGGGAGGGTGCAGCCGCCCGCGGGATGCGGGGTGATGCGGTAGGGGGTGGCCTCTTCCGCGGGTGCGCTGAGCGCGTCGAGCCCGGCCCGCAGGGCCGCATTCACGACCGCCTTGAAGGAGTCGGATCGCTCAACCTGGAGCTTCTCGAGGCGGATGGCGACGTCGTCGTCGAGCGTCAGTGTCGTTCTCATACATCAGAACATCAGACCTGCGATGCCGTGATGTCAATCGGATGGGGTGGAGGTGCCGAGCCGTCCGCCCGCCTCGCCAACGAGGGGGCGAGCCCCCGACGACGCCCCTGAAACCGCGCCGCCCACCCCGGCGTAGGGCCGCGTAGAGCGACGTACACGGACGAGGGGAGGGGAATGGCCACGCTCGGGCACGATCTGAAGTTCGGTCTCCGCATGCTGCTCAAGACGCCCGTGGTCTCGGGGGTCGCGGCGCTGTCTCTGGCGTTGGGAATCGCGGCCAACGCGGGGATGTTCGCGCTGTTGGACGGCTTTCTCTGGAACCCCCTCCCCTGGCCCGACCAGGACGAATTGGTCGTCTTCCAGGAACAACGGGACGGCGAAGCGGTCGAGCTCGCATCCGGTGTCTCGGTCGCCAACTACAGGGACTACATCGAAGCCGGCCAGTCCTTCGAGAGCGCCTTCCTGTACGGCATCGAGCTCGCCAACCTCACCGGGGTCGAGGTGCCCGAGCAGCTTCAGGTCGTGGTGTCCACACCCGACATCTTCGAGGTGCTCGAAGTGCAGCCGGCTCTCGGACGCGGCTTCCGGCCCGAGGAGGGCGCAGAAGGACGCGGCAACCTGCTGGTCCTGACGCACGATTTCTGGGAGCGACGCTTCCTCGCGGACCGCGCGGTGCTCGGGCAGACGCTGACGATCGACGGTACGCAGCACACGATCATCGGCGTCATGCCCCAGGACTTCGACATGGTCCCGGCCAACGTCCAGGCCATCCGGCCCACCGACTACGACGGCGAGCTGGAGAACCGGGGCAATCACGGCTATCTGGCCTTCGCGCGGCTGCGCGCCGGCGTCACGCCCGCTCAGGCCGAGGCCGCCCTCGCCCCCGTCTCGCAGCGTCTCGCAGGCGAGTTCCCGGAGGCCAAGCGGGGGTGGACGCTCCGGATCACGCCCATGGGCGACTTCTTTCCCGGGCCGACGGACCAGCGGATGGTGGTCATCCTGACCGCGGTGACGCTGTTCGGTCTGCTGATCGCCTGCGCGAATGTGGCCAACCTCCTGCTGGGGCGCGCCGAAGTACGGCAGAAGGAGATCTCGGTGCGCACCGCGCTCGGCGCCGGACGCGCCAGGATCCTGCGGCAGCTCCTGACGGAGAGCGTGACGCTCGGCGTGGTGGCCGGCGGGATCGGGGTCCTGCTGTCCGTCTACCTCATTCGCTGGATCGCCTCGGCCATGCCCCCGGAGATGCCCCGCAGCATGATCCCGGCGTTGAACCCGACGGTGCTGTTCCTCACCGTCGCCGTTTCGCTCGGGGCGGGCGTGCTCTTCGGCCTGGCCCCGGCACTTCACGCTACGGGCGGGGAGCTTCGGGAAGGGCTTGGAGAGGGGAGCCGCGGTGGGACGGCGGGGCGCCGACGGAAGCGTCTCCGCAACACCTTCGTCATCGGTGAGTTCGCGGTGGCCCTCGCGCTCCTGACCGGAGCAGGGTTCCTGATGCAGGCCTTCGACAGCGTGGCGAACACCGACGCGGGCTTCGACACCGACGGCTTGCTGAGCTTCCGGCTTTCGGTCCTGGAAGATCGCTACACGGACGACGGTGCGGTCGTGGTCTACCAGGAGGAACTGCTCCGTGCCCTGAACGAGATCCCCGGCGCGACGGACGTAGCCGTCATGTCGGCCCTGCCGAGGGGCCGGAATACGGACCGGGCCCGATATTCCGTGGACGGCCGGCCCGTGCTCGATGCCGTCGAGCAGCCTGCGGCCACGTTCCAGGCGGTGAACGCCGACTACTTCGCCGCCCTCGACGTCGAGTTGATCCGGGGTCGGTTGCTCGAGGAGTCCGACCGGGCCGACGCGCAGCCGGTGGCGCTCGTGAGCCAGGCGCTCGCCCGCTTGGAGTTCCCCGACGAGGACGCACTCGGCAAGACGATCACCGTGCGCGGCGAATCCCGCATGGTCGTGGGCGTGGTCGAGGACGTGATGCACGAGCGGATTCAGCTGGCGGGGCAGTCGGGCGAGGCGATCTACCTCCCCATCGCCCAGTACCCTCTGCGCAACCCGAGCTTCGCGATCCGCTCGGAGGGTGACCCCGCCCGCCTGTCGGCCGACGTACGGCAGGCCATCTGGTCGGTCGAGGCCGACCAGCCGGTCGCCCAGCTGCGCACGGTCCAGGCGCACATCGACGAGTCTCTGGCCGGTCCCCAGGCGCTCTCGCTCTTCCTGATGATCATCGGCGCGGTCGCGCTGTCGCTGGCCGCCATGGGCATCTATGGGGTCATGGCCCACGCGGTGGAGCAACAGCGCCGCGAGATCGGGATCCGCATGGCGCTGGGCGCGGGCCGAGGCAAGGTGGTCGGGATGGTCACCCGCACGGGCCTGACCCTGGCCGGCGCAGGCATGCTCCTGGGCGTGCCGTTGGCCTATCTCATGTTCCGCGGCATCACCGGCATGATGAACATCTTCGGCGGTACGGCCGGCTATGGGTACGCGGCGGGGGTGGCAGGCGCGCTGATGCTCGCCGCGCTGCTGTCCAGCTATCTGCCCGCTCGCCGCGCCAGCGCCGTGCCGCCCGCGGTGGCCCTCAACGATTGAGGGGGGGTGCTTCGCGGCGCCCCCCACCCTTCCGAGCTATCGCCCCGTCCCCGGCGGCCGCAGTTCATTCCAGCGTGCAATGAAAGCCACGGCGGCGTTCACGCTCGCCTCGACGCCGACCCGCCCCCGCTCCCTCGTCGCCTCGGCCGGGTCGCGCACGCCCCAGACTCCGGTGGTCGACATCTCACGCGCCGAGGTGCCCTTGCCGGTGGCTTCGTCCTTGAGGCCCTCTGCGAGAAAGACGGCGAGGGCGGTCGGGTCGCCCGCCACGACCTCGGGCAGCATCGCCTCCATGTGGGGCGGTAGCGTGAGCTCTGCCGCATAGGCCGCCTCGAGGTCGACCAGCTCGGGAATCAGATACAGCGCCCGCGACGTCTCGGGGGTGCCCCCGTGTCGGTCCAACACCGGCGGACCCGCGGAGGCGGTGCCCGGAGTCGTGGTCCGGTCCATGAACGGCCCCGTGACGGTTCCCAGGTCGAGCGCGATCCCCTCGGTCTCCTGGTTGATGCGATCCACGATGAAGCCGGTGATCGCGCGATTGCCGCCGTGAGCGTTCAGGAAGAGGAAGCGTTTGAATCCATGCTGCATGAGGCTCTTCGCCGCTTCGACGAAGACCTCCTGGATCAGTTCCGACGGAAGGGTGACCGTCCCCGCGAACTCCATGTGATAGGGGGACTGGCCCGGCATCATGATCGGGGCCACCAGGATGTCGGCGCGCTGCCCGATCAGCTTCGCCTGCTGCAGGCCGTTCAGGTAGTCGGTCCCGATCGGAAGGTGCGTTCCGTGTTGCTCGAGCGAGGCCACCGGAATGAGGACCATGTCGCTCCTCGTCAGCAGGTCCTCGACCTCCGGCCGGGTCATGTGCGGGAGGTAGTTGCGCACCTTCACGACCTCGGGGAGCCCGTTGTCCGAGGCGGGGGCCGGGTCGGAGGTGGCCTGGGCTGGGGCCGGGGCCGGGGTGGCCACGCCCACGAGGCCGCAGGCGAGGAATGCGAAGACGACGAGTGCTCGGTTCATCCGGGACTCCATGCGGGACGCCGTGGGGGTCGAGCCCATCGTAGAGCGAGCCGCGCCCCGGGGCCACAACGCCCGGGGCCGCCATGCGCTCGGGCGCGCGCGTGATCGAACCGATATGCTGACTCCCTCCGCCGACCCGAGAGACGAGAGACGATGAAGCTCAGCACCCCGATCCCCTGCGCCTGCCTCCTCCTGGCCACCGGCCTCCTCGGATGCTCGGCGGACTCCTCTGCGCGGCAGGAGGCGGCTCCGGAAGGAGCCGCCGTCGACGTGGCGCCCGAAGACGGTTCGTTTCTCATGTACCGGCGGCAATCGCTCATCGGAGAGGAGACCTTCAGCGTCGTCCGCGACGGAGACGACCTCGTGGTGCGCTCCCTTCAGGGTGAGAACGAGCGCGGGCGTATCACGGGCGTGCAGGCGGAGCTCCGCCTCGGTCCCGATCTCTCGCCCGCCACCTACCGGACCCAGCGGATCGCCGGCGCCGACACCACCCACATCCTCGAGGTGGTCGCGAGCGCGTCGAGCGTGGTCGTCCGGGAGAAGCAGGCCGAGGCCGTCGAGCATGCGCGGCCCGCCGACTTCTTCCCCGTACACAGCGACATTCCGGCCGCGGCCGAGATGATGCTCTACCGGTACTACCTCGCCCGAGACCGGGAATCGCTGCCCACCTTTCCGAGGGGGGACGTGCGCCTCACCCATCGGGGCACCGACAGCGTCGAGATCGACGGCTCACCCACGGCGCTCGAGCGCTATGTGGTGGAGGGCATCAACTGGGGCTTCCGAACGATCTGGCTGACCGAGTCGAACGACCTCGTCGCCCTCGTTCAGGCGAACACGCAGTTCCGCGAGGCCATTCGCAGCGGGTACGAAGAGGCTCTGCCCTTCTTCATCGCGGGCCATGTCGAAGAGCAGCTGCGGACTCTGGCCGACTACACTGCGGCGCATCAACAGCGGGTGCCGGGCGTCACGGCGCTGGTCGGTGGGGACGTCGTGGATGGCGTCTCTGACCGTACCCGACCCGACATGACCGTGCTGGTGGAGGATGGCCGAATCCGTGCCATCGGACCCCGTGCCGACGTCGAGATCCCTGGCGGCGCCCGGGTCATCGATGTGGCCGGCAAGACGCTGATTCCCGGGCTGTGGGACATGCATGCCCACGCCAATCAGGTGCAGTGGGCGCCGGCGTATCTCGCGGGTGGGGTCACGACGATTCGGGATCTGGGCAACGAGCTCGAGTTCGTCACCGCATTCCGCGACGCCGTCGAGTCGGGCGCGATGGGCATGGACCTGCTGCTTGCGGGCATGACCGACGGGGCGGGCATCACCGGAAACGGAGTCGTCCGCGCCACGACCGCCGAAGAGGCGCGCGAGGTCGTGGAACTCTATCACGGGCACGGCTACGACCAGATCAAGATCTACACGGCGATCGAGCCGGACGTCCTCCGGGTGCTCACGGAAGAGGCGCACGCCCGAGGGATGAGCGTCACGGGTCATGTGCCCCGGGCAGTGGAGAACGGGATCGCCGCGATGGAACTCGGGATGGACCAGTTCAACCACCGGGGACTCTTCCTGTCGGTGCTCTTCCCCGCCGAGCCGGTGGGTGATCTCGGCAACCTCTATCTGTGGGACCGGGAGATCACGCCGGAGCGTGTCGAGGCGGCCGCAGCGCTCCTGCTGGAGTACGGGGCCGTGCTGGATCCCACCATATCGCTCGACATCATCCGCAACCTCCCGCGAGGCACGCCGCTCGAAACCGTGGAGCCCGACGTCGGACGTATCGCGTACGAGCTGTGGGAGGGAAAACGCTTCTTGAGTGGCGTCAACGAAGAGCGTGCGGAGCGGATGCGCGAAGATGTGCGGCGGGGCCTGGAAGTGCTGGGCGCCTTTCACGAGGCCGGCGTGCCGATCGTGGCCGGCACCGACAACGTCGTTCCCGTATTCAACCTCTATCTCGAGATCGAGTCCTA
>JAHHMJ010000477.1 GCA_018678395.1 Gemmatimonadota bacterium
CGAGCGGATCGCCAATGGCGCCATGTTCGTCTCGGGTCTCGGCTCGTTGACGCTGGGGTGGCTCGTCGGGGCTCCGGTGGCCGTGGCCGCGGTGGTCGCCGTGGTCTGGGGCACTGCAATCGTCGCCCACTCCGCGCAGTTCTCGGCGGTCGTGACCGAGGTGGCGCCGCCCGACGCGGTCGGGACGGCCCTCACGCTTCAGACCATGCTCGGATTCGCGCTCACCGGGGTCTCGATGCAGTGGGCCTCGCGCCTGGTGGAGACGGCGGGCTGGGTCCCCGCGCTCTCCCTGCTCGCGCTGGGCCCGGTCGCCGGCATCATGGCGATGCGCCGCCTCGCCCGACTCCGCCGGAGCGCGGTCGCGGACGCCTCCCGTTGAGCGTCTCGATGGCGTAGACTCACGCCATGACCGTGCCACCTCTCTACACCTCGACCCGAGGCCACGGACCCGTCGCGCTCGTGGACGCCCTGTTGCAGGGGCTCGCGCCCGATGGAGGTCTCTACCTGCCCGAAGGTCTGCCGGCGTTGGCCCTGCCGCCGGCCGCGCCGCTGGCGGACATCGGTCCGAGGGCCGTGGCGCCGTTCCTGCCGGACGGCGATGCCGCGCCGGTGGGGGACACCTTCGCCTTCGACACGCCACTCGTCGCGGCCGAGAAGCTTCTCGGGCCACGCGGATTCATGCTCGATCTGACCCGGGGCCCGACCGCCGCGTTCAAGGACGTCGGCGCCCGGTTCCTGGCGCGGGTCCTGTCGACGCTGGCGCCCCCGACGGACGGGCCCGTCCGCACGGTCCTCGTGGCGACCTCCGGCGATACCGGCGGGGCGGTGGCTGCCGCCTTCCACGGCGTGCCCGGCTTTCGCGTGATCGTCCTCTTCCCGGCCGACGGGGTGTCTCCGCGTCAGCGACGTCAGTTCACGACGCTCGGCGACGACGTGGTGGCGCTGGGGGTCGACGGCCCGTTCGATGCCTGTCAGCGACTGGTGAAGGAGGCCCTGGCGCGCCCCGATTGGCGCGAGCCTCTGCGACTCACCAGCGCGAACTCGATCAACATCGGTCGCCTGATTCCGCAGACCACCTGGTTCGTGAAGGCCTTCGCCGACCTGCGCGGCCGGGGTGAGCCGCTGTTCGTCGTCCCGTCCGGCAATCTGGGTCACCTGACCGCGGGGCTGATGGCGGCCGAAATGCTCGGAATTCCGGCCCGCTTCCTCGCGGCCGTGAACGACAACGATGCCTTCCTCGCCTGGCGCGAGGGCCGAGCGCCACGGAACGCGGAGACCGTGGCGACCCCATCGACGGCCATGGACGTGGGCCGGCCCAGCAATCTCGAACGCATCGAGGCGCTCGTGGCCCGACGCCCGGAGCTCGATCGACGGATCGAGGTGCGGTCGATCTCGGCCGCGGTGACGATGGCGACGATGCGGTCGGCCTACGCCGACTCGGGGCGTTTTCTCGATCCGCACACGGCCGTCGGCGTCGCCGCTCTCCGTGCGCGTGAACGCGAGTCGGGCCCGTGGATCGGCCCGGCCGTCGTCCTGTCGACCGCCGATGCGGGCAAGTTCCCAGACACCGTGCGCGAGGCGACGGGACGAACCCCCCCGGTGCCGCTCTCCCTCGAGGGGCTGGACGATCGCTCCGAACGGTGGAGCCCGATCCCGCCGCGGCTCGAAGCGCTGGAGCCGGTCCTCACGGGCACGACCGGGGAGGGGAACCGATGAGCCGCCTGTGTCCTCCGCGCCCCCTCCGCGTGCGGG
Source organism: Gemmatimonadota bacterium (assembly GCA_018678395.1). Lineage (GTDB taxonomy): Bacteria > Gemmatimonadota > Gemmatimonadetes > Longimicrobiales > Gaopeijiaceae > Gaopeijia. The sequence goes on from JAHHMJ010000477.1 coordinate 1,753, forward strand.
TACCCGGATCGACCTCGAACCTCGGGCCCGGCTACGACGCCCTCGGCCTCGCCGTCGATCGCTTCCTCGACGCCCGTTGGGAGCCCGGCGACGGACCGCTGAACGTGCAGCTGCACGGCTCTCTCGAGGGTCTGGATCCCGAACGCGACCTCACACACCGGGTCGTGGCGCATTCTCTGGACGTGGACCGTGACGCGTTGGGCGGAACTCTCACCCTGGAGTCCCAGATCCCCGTGGCCCGGGGACTCGGCTCGTCGGCAGCCGCCCGCGTGGCGGGCGAACTCCTCGGTCTGCTCGCCGGACGCTCCGCAGGCCCGGGCTCGACGGCGCGTGAGCCGCGGGGCAGCGACGAGAGCGGCCCCCCGACCGTGGTCACGGCCGGCGAACGCGAGGGTCTGCTCCTGCGGGCAGCCCGCGGCGAGGGCCACCCGGACAACGCGGTGCCCTCGGTCGTCGGCGGCTTCGTGGCGACCGCGCTCGACGGAGACTCGGTACGATGGGTGCCCCTGCCGCTGAGCCCTTCGGTAGGCATCGCCTACGCGGCGCCTCCCGTCGAGGTGCGCACCGAGGACGCGCGCGCACGACTCCCCGCTCGGGTCGCGCACGGCGATGCCGCCGCGAACGGGGCCCGCCTGGCGGTGTTGCTCTCGGGACTCGCCAACGCCGACGGCGACCGCATCGCGTGGGGAATCGTCGACCACCTGCACGTGCCGTGGCGCTGGTCCGCGGTGCCGAGAGCCGACGCAGCCGCAGCGGCGGCGACCGATGCGGGGGCGTGGGCGGTGACCCTCTCCGGCAGCGGCTCCGGACTGCTCGCCTTCTCGCCCCGGGAGCGGGCGGCCGACGTGGCGGGGGCGATGGCCGAGGTCTTCGCCGGCGTGCCCGGCGAGGGACCGGTCTGGGCCTTCCCGATGAGACGCGCGCTGGTCGGCGCCGCGGTCCTCGCCGACCCGAGTGCGGACGGCAGCGACGCTCGCTGAAGAGCCCCCTACTCGCGTAGACCTGGCGGTGTGGAGCGGCGCTCGACCTCCTGCAGCCCCAGATCGACGATCAGGGCGAGGAGCGCGGCCGGCAGCGCGCCGGAGAGAATCAGCCGGGTGTCGGACAGGGCGAGCCCCGCCACGATCGGATCGCCGAGTCCTCCGGCGCCGATGAAGGCCGCCAGCGTCGCCGTCCCCACGTTGATGACCGCGGCGGTTCGGATGCCCGCGAGCAGGATTGGCGCCGCCAGTGGCAGCCGCACCTGCATCAGGACCTGCCTCGGCGTCATGCCCAGCGCGACGGCGGTGCGCACGGCGGCGGGGTCGGCCTCGCGCACGCCGGTGTAGGTGTTGCGAACGATCGGAAAGAGCGAGTAGAGAAAGAGCGCCACCACGGCGGGGAGCCACCCGATCCCCAACACCGGAATCATGAAGGCGAGCAGGGCGATTCCGGGGATCGTCTGCAGCAGTCCGACGCCGCGGATCACTCCCTCGGCCCCGCGCCGCAGCCGCTCGAGCAGCAGGCCGAGGGGCACGGCCACGATCACGGCGGCCCCGAGCGAGACCAGGACCATCCAGAGGTGCTGCAGTCCGAGCGCCCACGTCTCCTGGCGACGCGACCAGAGAAACGAGACGAGACCGTCCGGCCGCGGACGGAGGTCGTCCCCGCTCCGATCCGTCTCCGTCACCCCGGACTGCGCACCCGTGTCCGTGTCGGCCGCCCCGACCTCGACCACACCGAGTTCGAGCAGAAGCGCTCGCGCGACCCGCGCTGGAGGGATCCCCTCGACCTCGAGGCGTTCGTTCGCACGGCGCATCCGGCTCTCGTCCAGGCGCCCTGCGATCTCGGCGAGCGCGGCGACCGCCTCCGGGTGGCGCCGGACCAGGTCCCCGGACGCCAGCGGCGCAGCCTCGTACGGTGGAAAGAAGCCGAGATCGTCACGGAGCACCACGAGGTCGTAGCGGGCGATCGCCCCGTCGGTCGAGTATCCGTCGATGACGTCGACCTCGATCTCGGCCAGAGCCCGGTACTTCACCGCCTGCAACAGCGGACGGACCTCGGCGAGGGTGACGCCGTACGTCGCCGTGAGGCCGGGCAGACCGTCGGCGCGCCCGATGAAGTCCGGGCTGAACCCTGCCACGAGGTCACCGGCGTGGAGCGCCAGATCGGAGAGGGTGCGCAGCCCCAGCGAGTCGGCCGTCACCCGGCGAACCGCGATGGCGTAGGTGTTCTCGAACCCGAGCGGCGGAAGCCAATGCACGTCCCACCGGCTCCGAAACACCTCGGACACCCGGCGGAACACTGCGCCGGCCGAGGCCGGCGGCGTCTCCTGGAGGATCGCGAGGAGCCCGGTCCCGGTGTACTCCGGATAGAGATCGATCGCCCCGGTGCGCAACGCTTGAAAGGCGATCTCGGTAGCCCCGAGCCCGGGCCGACGATCGACTTCGAGCCCCCGTGCCTCGAGCAGCTGCGCGAAGACCTCGGCGAGGACGTAGGACTCGCCGAACGGCTTCGAGGCCACGACGATCGGCTCGGAACGTCCGCCTCGCTGTTCGGCTCCCTGTGCGGCTCCGAGGGGACGTGGGTGGAGCGCTGCGAGCACTGCGAGCGCCGCCATCGACGCGAGCGCGGCGCACCGTCCGACCCGCACGAGCCGGCTCCGCCGCCCGCCATGTCGCTTCACGCCGTCACCCCCGCACGTCGCAACAGGGCCTGGACGTAGCCCTCGCGCGGAGCCGACCGGAGAGCGTCGGGGGTATCCACCTGCAGAATCTCGCCTTCGCGCAGGACCGCCACCCGATCGGCGAGGCGGAAGGCCTCGCGGAGGTCGTGGGTCACCAGGAGGGCGCTGAAGCCCCGTCGGCCGCGTAGCTCGACGAACAGCTCCTGCACGTCGCTGCGGGTGAGGGCGTCCAGCGCCCCGAACGGCTCGTCGAGGAGCACGACGCCGGGATCCGCGGCCAATGCCCGGGCGAGGGCGACCCGCTGCCGTTGCCCGCCCGAGAGCTCGCGCGGCCACCGGGCACCGAACCGGTCGGGCTCGAGCCCCACCCGCGCGAGCGCCTCGCACGCCCGGTCCTCGGCGTCGGCCCGACCGAGCAGGCGGGGCACGAGGGCCGCGTTGCGCAGGACCGGCCAGTGGGGAAGAAGCCCGCCGTCCTGCGGCACGTATCCCACACTGCGGCGCAGCGCCTCGGGGTTCTGATCGCGGACGTCGCGTCCCTGGGTCCGGAC